>SKXU01000018.1 GCA_007128245.1 Candidatus Woesearchaeota archaeon | reverse complement strand
GTATGTCAACCAGACTGAGTATTTTTGGTCTTCTAACAAAGTAATACGTGAACCACTTCGTAGTGCAATGCCTTTTGAAAACTTACATGAACTGGAGTATTATTCTTGCGATTCCTTTGATCCAAATACTCAGAGCTGTATGTCTGGCTGGGTAGAGATTCCTCGAGAGGTGCAACTTGCTTGGATTACGCAGTCTGTGCCGGTGTTTGCACAGGCGATTGCGATGTCTACTCCTCCATGGTTTGCAGGAGAATCAACTGATTTACGCACAGCTCCTGATCTGGTTGAGAACTTAACGTTTGAGCGGGTTTCTACTGGGAAAATCACGTTTTCTTCCGAAGTGAATGTGTCTTCTCTTCGTGATAGATTGGCCGAGCTGCCTGATTTAATCATCATTGATGGGCTCACTGTTAGTGTGAACGCTTCTCTTGATGTTCTCTCTTCTGTTCCTGCTCAGATTCTTCTTCGACAAGTGCCTTTCGTAAATCCTCAGATACTCTATAACGGTACTGCCTGTCCGAGTTCTCGATGTCAAATAATTACCCATAATCAAGGGGGGCTCTTGTTTTCAGTGTCAGGATTTTCCACGTATGAGGTTATTGAAGGTCCATTTTGTGGTGATGGGGTGTGTAACGCGCAGGAGACGTGTTCTACTTGTCCTCAAGACTGTGGTGTCTGTCCGGTTGATTCTCCTGTTACTCCCCCTCCTCCTTCTTTTGGTGGTGGTGGAGCTCCGCCTGCAGTTTCTGAGCCTGCTGTTGAGTCGCCTGTCAGCGAAGAAGATGCTGTGAGCGTTTCCGAGCCTGTTGATGTGTGTGTTCCTGATTGGGTGTGTGAGTGGTCTGATTGTGTTAACGGTCAGCAAGAGCGTGTGTGTACTGACAGTAATAACTGTGACAGTGACGTAGGAAGACCTTCTGCTGTTGTTGAGGAGTGTGGTATTGTTGCTGATGAATCCTCTGAGGGGGTTTCTTTTACTCCTGAAGAAAATGGGGGTGCGGTACAGGTTACTTCACGTTGGCCGGGATTTCTTACTGGGGGAATGATTGTTCTTGTGATGCTTATGATTGGCGTGCTTTCTTGGGCTTTCTTTTCTGGAAAGCAACCTTCCTCACAGAAATCCGTTTCGTCTCTGCAAGAAGCTTCAGTTCTTTTACCAGCACATCATCAACTAAAGGCGCCTGTTCAAGACCCCTATGTAAAAGCCCGTGAATATGTGGCAGGTATGCGACGTAACGGCGTTCGTGATGATATGATTCGTGCATCTTTTCGTAATGGCGGTTGGAAAGAAGAAGATATTGAGAAAGTAATGTAAAAAAATAGGGCTTTCGCCCGTTATTGTATGTCTGCGTTTGCAAAGAGTTCTTCAAGCAGTTCTGCTAGCGCTTCTTGGCTTTGCGCTTGACTGAGGAACTGTATGATTTGCTCTCGTGCTTCTTCCTCGCTTATGTCCGCGAACAATTCTTGGTTTTCTTCGTAGACTTCAGCAATTTGTTCTTCTGTTGGTTGAGGAGTTACGTCTTGCTGTAGTGCTTGTATTGAGAGCTGGTTTGTTTGCTCAGCAATAATGTTTTCGTACTCTCCAGGTTGAAGCGTTTCTTGGAATTCTTCAAGACTTACTTCTTGCATTGCGAGTTGATTTTGAATTGCGGTTTCCACTTCTGTTTGGCTTGGCACGAGATTTCTTCGTTGTGCTTCTTGTAAGAGCAATAGTTCTTCAATGAGGTATTGTGTTGCTTGTTCGGCACTTATTTGTTGTCCTGTGAACTGGCCGAGTTGTTGTTGTACTTCTTGGATGCGCTCAGCGGGGATTGCATCTCCGTTGACGGTTACTCCTTGTACTTCTTCTTGTGGAGTCTCTACAGGCGTGGTAGGAGGTTCTATTGGCGTTGTCGTCGTCGGTGCTTCCGGTGGTGCTTGGCATGCTACAAAGAGGAGTGCTACTCCCATAAGCAACATGATTCCTATGTTGTTTCGTATCATGATGTTGTTGTTCGCCCAATGGTTTGAGAATGTCTCACTTTTGTATGCGGGCGTATATTCATCCAATGGGGCGTTACTTAAAAGTTTTTTCCCTGTTATAGCCCGAATGCTTCTTCAAAAGTTTTCATTTCAATAATTTTTTGCAAATAGAGAATTCCTTTTTCTGTGATAAGAATGCGTTGCCCGCTTTTTTCTTCTACTCGCTGCATGAATCCGTTTTCTTCTAGGTCTACTAAGTACTGTTGCATTTGTGCGTGTGACATGTTTGCTTTGTACATCAGGTGTGTTGGCTTGACCCCGTTGGGTTTTGAGTGGGTGTACATGAGCATGTCATGGATGATGTCTGTTCGTGATCTTTTTTTTGCCATGGATTCGTATCTTGATGAGTGCGATAAGTAATAGGAGGTATCCGATTAGTTGTAGCGCTTCTGCAATAATATATAGTGCTGTGTGGTGTTTGAAGATGAATATGAGTTGGCTACTTGATAACGTCACAAACCCTGCTGCGAGGAGTCGTGTGATGGCGTTTTTTCTCCGCTGAGCGATAAAGGTGCTTGTAAGGAGCGCGAGGAGTACAAAGAGTGTGGTATGCAAGGCCGCTACGCGTTGTACTGACATCCATGTGATTATACTCAGTAGGCTTAGTATCCAAATAATGTCTCTTGGGGTTTGTTTGTTGTAGATGGCGTAGAGGAGATAGAATCCTGTGAGGAGGAGTAGGTGGTGGATGAAGATGAAGCTGAACAGTATCTCTGGTGTTAGCCATGAGGCGGTCTGTTCTGTATACATATACATCAAAAGACTCAGTCCTGCTTTCAGAAGATATGCTAGCGCAATAAGGAGGAATCCTGTTTGAAAGAAGGTGTATCGTTTTTGTTTTGTGGTGTATGTTCGGTAGCTTCCGCTCATAAACACACTGGCAATAACCACTACTACTGTGATAAAATCAATTAGGGAGGTTTCTCTGTAGAACCATTCAGGCCCTATTAGGGTGGAGATGATGTCTGGCACATTCTTGCTTGCTTGAGAGTGGTTTTTAAGGCTTATGCAAGATGTTTCTAGATGCTGCATCTGTAATAGTGTTTCTCTGAGTTTATATTGCTGCTCAGCCTTAGTGTTGTTAGGTGATGCACCATGAATAAACGACGTGAAACAACATATTACCTAGACGAGTTTGAGCGAGACGAAATCTACACAATCAGTGTATCAGAAGAGGACCTCTTTGATGACACTGACACCATGAGTGTGTACGAAGATCTCTTGTACTCAAGCGCTATTAATGATGAAGAAGAAGGGTTCATCCGCGGCTACTTAGCCGCATAATCTTTTTCAACCCAAGCTGCTATTCCGGTGTATGCTTCAAGACGTGCTTGCTAAAAAAAGACATCTCCCAACTATTGTTGAAGGCAAGCGTGATCGTATAGCATTAGAGCAGCTTGGGTTCTCTCATATTTTTGAGCTTGATAGGCCGTTATTTGCTGTTGTTGAGCAGTTTGAGAAAGGTGATGTCGTGCAAATCTTAACTGATCTTGACAAGAAAGGGAAAGAACTCTATGGTCGTCTCAGAAAGGATTTGTCTTCTCGCGGCGTGAAAGTTGACAACGCAGTTCGTGACGCGTTGTTTGATACTGAGCTCTCGCACATTGAGGGGTTGTTTCGTTATGTGCAAAGAAATTCTATGGATACGCCACGACGTTAGCGGTCTCAAGCAGTTCTTGTTGTAGCGCATAGACTTCTAGCATTGCAAAGTCTCTCATCAAGTACATCAAGATTTGTTCCTCTATTTCTTCTTCAGAGTATCCCATTTCCAATAAACCTTCTTCGTACGTCATGCGTACATCATCAATGAGTTTTTGCTCGGGTCTTTCTACGAGTTGCATTCCGAGTAAAAGAAATATTCTTTCTTGTCGTTGTTGCTCAATGAAGCTTTCGTATTGTTGGTCTGTGAGGGCTGCTAGAAAAGGCAAATCTCTAGGGTAGTACTCTTGGATTTCTTCTGTACGTACACTGATTCCTCTTCGTTGTGCTTCTTGTAGAAGCACTGTCGTTTCAATGAGGTATTGTCTGATTTCTGCTTCTGACATGTCAGATCCTTCTGCTCTGTGTTGCGCTACGATATCATCTATTTGTTCTTGGCTGATGAATTCGTTGTTCACTTCAAAGCCTTGTGGAGGAAGTTCTTCTGGTAATTCGATCGGTTCTTCCAGAGTTTCTTCGGGTGCTGTTTGGCATCCTACCCCAAGCGCGAGGAGGGTGATGAAGAACAGTAAATATAAGTTTCTCATGTCATCAATCTCTCATACATGGTTTAAAACTCTTTCTAAATCGTTCGTTTGAGTGCGTGTTTTGCTCCGCACGCTTGACATTTGATAAATAGTGCTTGCCCGACTTTCTCAATTTTTGTTTCTGGTTTTCCGCAGCTCTCACACAAGACAAATGTCTCTGCGTATTGCGTTATTTTCTCGTTAATACGCGTTGCTGGGAGTTTGGTGTTGAAGATTGCGAATTGGTCTTTTTTGATGACGCCTTTTGCTGCGAGTTCTTTATTGAGGAATTTTAGGAGGTGTGTTTTTGGTCTGTTGAGCGTGTCTGCTACTTGTCCGAAGTTTGAGATGATGGTTGCGTTTCCTTGTACGTGTCCTTTGACGTTTGGGATTTCAAAGCGTTCTGAACTGCTCGTGACTTCTGGCAGTTGTTTTTTTGCTCGCTCAAGGAGTTCTGCGTAATCCATACTCTGTGTGAACGGCGTGTTCTTTAAGAATGTTTGGAGAGGAATTAATTATTGTCTATATGGTGTTTACTATATAGAAGAATATTGGATAAAGTAATTTACTATATAGTAAATTTCTATATAGCTAATTAATAGTAGCATGTTTTATATAAGGTGTGAATGCATGTCTTTGTATGAACTGGCCAATCGTAGTTGCCCTTGGTGCACAACTCTTGTTTAGTATCTCAGACTTCATGGGCCGCTACTATATGTCTCGGTTTGGTTTTACGCCAGAGGCCTTTCTGAGCTGGTGGTTTGTGGTGTACATGCTCATCCGTACAATAGCAACGATTGGTCAACTCTACATCTTCTCAACGCTTGAGCTTGGAAAAACAATAGCAGTCTTTGCTGCTTTTGGACTCTTGATTGCAAACGTGGCAGGTTTTTTCCTCCTCGGAGAAGTACTTTCATGGCAGGCCTACCTTGCTATTGTGCTCGTTATGCTCGCACTGGCATTACTTGCCGTGTACTGGTCCTCACTGGACATGCACCCGAAACCACTTAAAACCAACTGCACTCTTATTTGCTTATGAGTACTTTTGAGCCGCGCTTATACCAACAAACAATCCTTGGTACTGCGACCTTGCACAATACCCTTGTTGTGCTACCGACAGGCATGGGAAAAACCCATATTGCAATGATGCTTGCCCAACATCGCCTCAAGCAGTATCCACAAAGCAAGATTCTCATGCTCGCCCCCACAAAACCTCTTGTTGATCAGCACGCAGACACCTTCGCAAAGTACCTGCCTGATGCACAATCGCTCTCCACCGTGCTCACAGGAAAAATCGCTCCTGAGAAAAGAAAGCAAGAGTTTGACCGTGCATCCTTTATTTTTTCAACGCCGCAAACGATTGAAAATGATTTGCTGGGCGCACGTATTTCTCTTGCAGATGTTTCTTTGCTTATCATTGATGAAGCACACCGAGCAACAGGCGATTATGCGTATGTGTACATTGCAAAACAATACCAAAAACAAGCACTACGAGAGCGTATCCTCTCCCTCACCGCAAGTCCTGGCTCTGATAAAGAGTCCATTCAGGAAATCATTGATAATTGTGCTATAGAAAAACTGGAAGTCAAAAGCTATGATGATCCTGACGTCGCTCCCTACGTGCAAGATATTGAGGTGAAATATGATGAGGTTACCCTTCCTCTCGAGCTTGTTGAACTCAAAAAAGTGCTTGAGCGAGTAATTCAAAACAGACTCTCACAAGTCAAAGCGAACAATCACATCAAAGACATTTTCTTGAATAAATCCCAACTACTAGGAGCGCAGCGTGAATTGCAAGCAGAGATTCGCTCCGGACAGCCCGACCCACTTGTGTGGCGCTCAATTAGTATTCTTGCTGAGGTCATGAAGGCTCAGCACGCGCTTGAGCTTCTTGAGACGCAGGGAGTTGATGCTCTTGTAACCTATTGCGATAACATGCAGCGTCAGGCAGCAAAAGGACAGTCTAAAGCGGTGACGAACTTAATGTCAGACCCTGATGTGCGTCATGTCATGCTCAAAGCGCAAGCTCTTTCTGAACGCGGATTTGAGCATCCGAAACTTCCCAAACTCCTTAGCATTATCAAGTTGGAGCTTACCAAGAATCCTGATGCAAAAATTATTGTTTTCAACCAATACCGAGACCAAGCACTCACTATTGTGTCTGCACTGAAAGGGAAAGCTCGTTTGTTTGTTGGACAACAAAAGAAAGGCGGTACTGGGTTGTCGCAAAAAGAGCAAAAAGAGTTACTACGCGAGTTTCGACACGGAGCGTTTCCTGTACTCGTGGCCACTTCTGTCGGGGAAGAAGGCCTTGACATTCCTGCAGTAGACTTGGTGTTATTTTACGAACCAGTCCCATCAGCCATTCGGACGATTCAGCGTCGCGGACGGACTGGTCGGCAAGAGACTGGTCGAGTGACCATCCTTATTACGAAAGGAACTCGTGATGAGGGGTATCGATGGAGCGCGCATCATAAAGAGCAGCGCATGTATCGCACGCTCAAAAACCTTGCTTCCACCATTACTCCTGCCGCGCCGAAAAATCAAACGTTGCTTGATGACTTTGAGAAAGAAGAGGAGCTTACCATCATGGCGGATACGCGAGAAAAAGGCGCTCACGTACTTAAAGAATTACAGGATCTTGGCGTCAATCTTGTTCTCAAAGCGCTTCCTGTGGGTGATTATGTGCTCTCAAAACGTGTTTGTGTGGAGTTTAAGACGTCAGAGGATTTTGTGAATTCTCTTCTTGACGGAAGACTTCTATCTCAATTGCGCGATCTCAAACAATATCAACGACCCCTTCTTGTGGTTGAGGGGACGAATTGGTATGCTCAGCGTAACGTACATCCTAATGCGATTCGGGGTGCCTTCTCAGCAATCAGTGTCTCGTTTGGTATTCCTATTCTTGTCACGCAAAATGCCAAGGATACTGCTGCGCTCTTACATATTATTGCGAAGAGAGAAAAGGATGGTGGTATTGACCAGGCCGTTGTCGGTATTTCTCGTGGCTCTTCTTTGCAAGAAGAACTTCTTGGAGTGGTTGCTGCGCTCCCGAACGTTGGTCCTGTGCTCGCTCCTAAACTCCTTGCTCGTTTTGGCTCCCTTAAAGGGCTTATTAACGCCTCTGTGGATGACCTCAAACAAGTTGAGGGCGTGGGGAAGAAAAAAGCAGAGGAACTTCACGCTGTGTTTTCTCGCCGATTTGAGGAATAACTAATAAAGTTCTAGCTCTTCCTCCTACCATGGTCGAGCACGTAGTTCTTGTTGATAAAGACAATACTGTGTTAGGAACGGCTCCTAAAGCGACTGTACACACTGATACCACTCCGTTGCACAGAGCCTTTTCTCTTTTCTTGTTTAATGAGAATAATGAGTTGTTGTTGCAACAACGAGCGCTCTCAAAAAAAACGTGGCCTGGCATTTGGAGTAATTCGTGTTGTGGTCATCCGCAGCTTGGCGAGGAGAACGCTGATGCCGTGAGTCGTCGAGTGCGAGAGGAACTTGGTATTCGTATTCCTTCCGAGGAGTTGGAATGCATGCTTCCTGATTTTTGGTATCGGGCAGAGCTTGACGGTATTGTCGAGCACGAAATCTGTCCGGTGTTTGTTGCTCGTTTTTCTGCTGAGCCTCTCATAAATCCTGATGAGGTCGCAGCGACGCGTTGGGTTTCTTGGGATACGTTTCTTGATGAGATACGCACGCAACCGGGAAGGTATAGTGAGTGGTGTGAAAAAGAAGCGGTTTTGCTTTCAGAAAGCAAAGAGTTTACTCAGTGGCTTTCACAAACTCCACGTTAGATAGTTTCTTGAATGCTTCATCTCCTGTAAGAAATTTCATGTTCAGTCGCTGTGCCATGCAGTAGCCAATTGCGTCCGTCATCGATAAGTCTTTGTTTTGCTTGCGTAGGTGTGCTGCACGCACAAGGTCTTCTCCGATCACTGGTAACACATTTTTTTCTGCTGAGGAGATTATTTTTTTCGTGTGTGGTTGGTTTTTTCTTGTGAGCATCCATGCAAGTTCTGCAACATTGAATATTGAGTTGTTTCTTCTTGTGTCTGCATAGGGTGCATATGCGTTACTCTTGTGCATGAGCGCTATTGTTGCGTATGTGTCAAAAAAGTATTTACTCATCCCACAGTTCCTCATCTATTTCTCGCATGAGCTGGTCTATTGGGGTGTCGAGATTGAGTGTTCCGTCATATTGTTTCATTGGATCCTCTGGTTCCATAAGGTGCACTTTTACTTTTTTTTGCATGAATTTTTTTGCGTGCTCTTGCGGAATGATAATTCCTTGTGAGTTGCCCCATTTTTTTATTTCTGCTTCGAATTCCACGATAACCATACAATTATACACGTATAACTTTTATATTAGTATTGTGCCTTTTTCTGTAATTTTTTTACACAAACTGAAAACTTATGTTCACACGCGCATCGCACGCAGTCGCTTTACGCGCTCGCTTGTCTCTGGGTGTGTTGAGAGGATTTTCAGAAAGCTCTTTCCTGCGAACGGGTTGATGATAAATAATGATTCTCCTGCTTGTGGGCCGTGCTGCATGGGTCTTCGCTTAACGCCTCCCTCGAGTTTTTCAAGGGCGCTTGCAAGTGCTTCAGGGTCGTTTATGAATTCTGCTCCTCGCTTGTCAGCATAGTACTCTCGTGCGCGTGAGACTGCCATGCGGATAATTAATGCAATAATAGGTGCCAAAATCGACATCACAAGCAGTTGTGCAAGGCTTCCCATGCTCTGGTCTCGTGATCCGAAGATTGCTGCCCACTGCGCCATGGTTGCAAGGTAGGAAATGAGTCCTGCAATGCTTGCTGCGATTGTAGTGATGAGAATGTCTCTATTTTTGATGTGCGCGATTTCGTGTGCAATTACTCCTTTGAGTTCTCGCTCTGTCAGCAAGCTCATAATACCTGTGGTAAATGCAACCACTCCATGCTTAGGGTTTCTTCCGGTTGCAAACGCATTGGGTGTTGCTGAGTTAATGATGTAGACGCGTGGTTTAGGAATTTTTGCTTTGTGAGCAACTTCTTGTACGAGCCGGTGCAGGACTGGTTGTTGCTGGGGCGTGACTTCTTGTGCTCGGTACATCATCAGAGCGAGTTTGTCTGAGAAAAAGTACATTCCAACGTTCATCAAAAGCACTATTGTGAGTGCAAAGTAAAATCCTGTAGGGCCAAAGAGTTGTCCGATCCAGAGCGCCACTGCAGTGAGAAGTGCAAGAAGCATCACCGTCTTTATTCTGTTATCCATGTCTGAGGAGAAGAAGCAGATTCTTTTAAGCGTTATGAATGATAATAGGTAAGTACATATTCACAAAACATTTGTTTTTTTTGTCGCAAGTCCGTAATAGTGAATTGTGCGGGGTGTTCTCCAACGGCTGTCTTGACTGAGAACGCCTCTCCTGTCCAGCTGATTCGTAGGATTGTATGCCAATTCTTTGTGTGTGGATTCATACATACTACTTCTAGATACTTTCCCTCTTTCGAGTCCCACTCAAAAAGCACTGTCATCTCACCCGCTCAGCTTTCTGCCTTCCCGTGCTTTTCAAGCCACGGCAGGTTCAGTGCAGTGTACTCGCGTAAATCGTCCGCGAGCTGCGTAAGTGTTTTTTTTGCAACGCCATCCATGGAGGTCACAGTATTCCTCCTCCTACTACAACGATATCCTCCCAGCGAACGCCCACGTCGTAATACAGTCCTGGCTCTATGGTGACCACCATTCCTTCTGCGAGTATGGTATCATCTTTTGGACTGAGCGCGGGTCGCTCATGTATCGCGAGCCCGATTCCGTGCCCAAGTGAGTGTATCATGCCTTGTTGTGCCGTGGTTTCAAAGCCTGCTTCTTGGAGTATGGCAATGCATTGTTCATGTAAGTCTGAAGCTCTTACTCCTGGTATGCATGCTTTTACGCATTCTTTGTGTGCGTAGCGCACTGCGTCAAGCATACGCTTTGCGTTCTCGTCTTCTCCAACTATTAGTGTCCGGGTCATGTCTCCGTGGTAAAGCGCTTTTGTTGATTGCGGAAAGCAATCGATGATGAGCGGTCCTTGTCTGATGGGTCCGCTTCCTCTGTTGTGCGGTTGCGCGGTGTGCGCTCCTGATGCGACGATGATGTCCGGGCAATCATAGCCGTGTTCTATCAAATATGTTCTTGCCACGTATTTGAGGTATTCACTTGTGACTACTTCTCCTTCTCGCACGAGCACTCCACTCTCAAGCGTTGAGTGCGCTACTTCTTGCTCAATGAGTGCTATTGCTTGCGCGGCATGTCTTTGCGCTTCGTGAATAGCTGCAATTTCTTGCTCTGTTTTTATCTTCCGTTCAGGCACGAGTTCTTGCTCAATAGTGATTTCTCCTTGGAGTTGTTGTGCGAGGCTGTGTGCAAATAATGGTCCAATGATAAATGGTCCGTCAAGGCTTGCGAGGAGTTCATTGATATTCTCTAGTTTCTCAACGCGCACCTTCGCCTCTTGCTTTGCTCGCAAGTATTCAAACCCGGGCACGTATAGCACTCTCTCTTCTGCTGTTTCTGTGTACAGGCACTTCACGTCGCTGTGAAATCCGCAGAGGTAATACATGTCGGGGCTGTCTGCGCGGTCAAAGATGAGTTTCATACATTTCGTAGGCACTCGTGTGGTTTTAATAATGTCGGTCACTCAAGCGTTATTGAGGTGACTGCGATGGTTCCTTCGCCTGCGGATTTGTATGTTCCGTTCAGGTATACTAACTCAACATCCTGCATTGCTTGGTTAAGTGGCTCGTATCGAGACGTTCCATAAACATAGAACTCTATTGTGCGGTCTTCAAAGCCAATACGTCCTCGCACGCGATTTTCGTCAGTAACGAGATCAGATATGAATCCTCTTGCGGCAACAAGCGCTCCTTCGCGCGGCATTTTTTTTGCCTCTGCTATGGGCGCTGATATCGATGCGTCTGTATAACATGTTGAGGTGAACTCACCTTACATTTAAATTATTAACTAGTAAGGGGTACTATCGATGTGTTTATTACTGAATACTTCCTTTCATCCTGTATGCTTCCCATTCACGTAACGCTTTCGTACTATAAGCGCCCTGAAATTCGTCAAGCTATGGCGGCACAGTGTCGCGGTAAAGAGGTTGCTGTTAAGTTTGGTGATCGCTTCGGAAGGCGCCCTGATATTGTCGTATATGATTCCGATATTTTGTCCTTTGCGCAGAAAAAAGCAACGAGTTTTCACATTTCTGAAGAGACGTGGTCAAATCCTATGCAGCTCTCAACAACCCTTCGCAGGCAAGACCTTGACGAGTTGCGTGTGGGCTGGGATCTTGTGCTTGATGTTGATTTTCCTATCTGGGAAGCTACACGAATGATTTCGCACTCGCTCATTGAGCAGCTGCGCCAAGAAGGCGTTCCTGATGAAGCGATTACGGCTAAGTTTTCTGGGAATAAAGGATTTCACATCGCTGTTCCTTTTGAGGCCTTCCCTGACACGTACGTGGACGCTGATGGTGAGGAAGTGCTGATGTCTGATTTATTTCCTGAGGGGGTAAAAACTATTGTGGAGTATCTCGTCTACAAGGTGGACGGTCCTGAGAATAACTATGCGCTCTCTGAGCAATTGGTTTCTGAGCTGGGTCTTGAGCGACTCTCTGACGTACTTGTCGTTGTAGATGCTTCTTCGGGAAAAGTACTTCCTGGAGCGCGTGTTGATGGCTACGAGTTTGTGTGTCCGTCATGTAGTCATCGTGAGCGCTCAGACAAAGACTTTATTGCGTGCGCAAAATGCGGTGCTCTCATCCGGCCCGTGCATCAAGCTTCTGACGTGGTCGAGAAGCGAAGAAAAGTTGATCTTGCAGTGGATACCATGCTTGTGTCCTCGCGTCACATGTATCGTTTAGTATATTCATTACATGAAAAATCCGGTTTGGCTTCTGTTCCTGTGCCACTTGATGGTGTCCGCTCGTTTGATAAGAGCAAGGCGCACCCAGATACTATCGATACACTTCTTCCTTTTTTGCGGCGTGATGTTGAGCGAGGCTGTGCGCACGCGTTGCTGCATAATGCCATGCGCTTTAAACCTGCAGAAGAGAAGAAGTCTTTTGCGGAGATAGAGTGGGTGGGTGATGCCGCTCCTGAAGAGTTCTTTCCTCCGCCTATTGTGAACTTGCTTGGCGAGCTTCGTGATGGACGAAAACGAGCGTTGTTTGTCCTCACAAATTTCTTGCGCTCTGTCGGATGGAGTTATGAGATGATCGAGGCTCGTCTTCGTGAATGGAATGACGCCCAGCCCGATCCCTTGAGAGAGACTGAGATTGAGGGTCATCTGCGGTATCACAAGCAGAAAGGCCAGGTCGTGCTTCCCCCAAATTTTGATAATGATATGTATTACAAGGATTTGGGCGTTCTTGCGCATGACGAGTTGTCTTCTCGGGTGAAAAACCCTGTGCAGTATGTGCGTTTGCGCATCAAACAACAAGGTAAACAGTAATCACCATCCGGATACGAACTTCATAACATTTATAAATGAAATCTGATTTATAGGGATTATGAGAAGATGGAATGCATCAGAAAAAACTATTCTGGCTTTAATGGCTGGTTCAGTGGCGTTTAATGCTTGT
>SKXU01000008.1 GCA_007128245.1 Candidatus Woesearchaeota archaeon | reverse complement strand
CTGCGAGGATGGGGATGTGCGCGAGTGGCTGTGCGACTGCTGCGAGCATGTCGGTGTAGGTTCCTGTGACTAAGAGCAGGTAGCTTCCTGACACTCCTGGTAAGAGCATGACAAACCCTGCCGCCCCTCCTAGTGCGAGGAGTGCTGCTGGCGCGAGTTCTGTGTGTGTTTGTGGTATGAACACCACGAGGGCGCCGAGGGCGAATCCTGTGAGGGCTCCGAGCGTGTGTGTAACGCGCTTCGTGTATCCGAGGAGCATGAGGATTCCTGCTCCGAAGATAAGGCCGCAAAACAGTGCGTACACTGGTCCAGGGTAGTTTGTGATGAGTGGTACGAGGAGCTTGCTTGCGAGGATGAAGGCGATTATTACTGCGCTTGCCAGCGTCAGTGCGAATCTCCATTCAATATCTTTGAGGGGGGTGAATGTTCGCGTGCGCAGGATGTTTCCAGGAGTTTTTGCAACTGTTGCGATGAGTCGTGTGAGTTGCTCGTACAGTCCTGTAATGAGCGCCATGGTTCCTCCTGAGACTCCTGGAACGATGTCTGCGGCTCCTATGAGGAGTGATCGTAGAAAGAGTGTTGTGTAGTTCACGTACGGATTTCGTGCATAATCCTTAAAAAAGTGTGCTTCTTTCCTTTCTGCATGAAATGGATTGTGGGAGTGCTTTTGGTTCTTGCTGCGTGTAGCGCGCCAGTTGCTGAGCAAGCGTTTTTTGCGGATGTGGAGAATGTATCTGGAGAAATCTTGTTTAGTGATGTGTTGCTTGATCGCATCCCTAGTGATGAGATAGTCTTTTTTGGGGTTCGACTCGGTGATTATGAGGAGCGTGTAAGGGAGTTGCATGGCGAGCCTGACGAGGTTTCTGAGTTTAGTTTCGGCGCTATTCGTAATCTTGAGTATGGCTTTGGTCAGGAGAATGTGACTGCAGTGTTGTATCACGTGCAGCGAGGAGTGGTTTCTGCTGTTCTTGTTACTGATGATGCGAATGAGTGGCTTGTTGGCGAGACCGTCATGAGTGGCAATCGCAGTCGTGTGTTTGGTTTGCTTGGCACTCCTTCTTCAGCGCAAGATCTTCATTTGGAGCGCGCGTTCATCTATGACTCTCTGGGGTATACGGTGTTTGTGAATGCGCAGGGCGTTGATCGCATCTATTTTTCAAGGCCTACAGCAGTTGATGAGGTGTGTGCGCAAGTCATTACTCCTGCAGTAAATGAACGAGGCTTGTGTGTAGAGTTTGCGACTCCGTGTGATGTTCCTTCTGGGTGGGATGTTGTTGATTCGTGTGAGGGCTACGACACTCTCGCTGATGATTCACCTAATCGTCCTCCTGTGATTGAGATATGATACTTTTTTAATTGACGACTTTTTTCTCTTCTGTCTATGCATGAACAATTCATTACCAACTTGTTAGAGACTGATTTTCCAGAGATTATTGGCCAAGAGCGCATCAAGCAACAGCTAAAAAGTGCTCTTGTTGCAAAGCGCCACGTCATCTTGGTCGGTCCTCCTGGCGCGGGTAAGACCACGCTTGCGCGCAGCGTTGCTTCATTACTTCCTCCTGTGACGTTAACTGATGATGCGTTTCGTCAAGAACCATCTGAGGGTCAAAAGAGTCGCATGTTTTCTGGTGAGGAGCGGTTTGTGCGCGTGCAGGGAAGTCCTGATCTTACTGCGGAGGATTTGCTTGGTGACATCGATCCTATGAAGGCTCTTGAGTTTGGTCCGTTGTCTGTTGAGGCGTTTAGTCCTGGGAAGATT
Organism: Candidatus Woesearchaeota archaeon; assembly: GCA_007128245.1. Classification (GTDB taxonomy): domain Archaea; phylum Nanobdellota; class Nanobdellia; order Woesearchaeales; family SKIA01; genus SKIA01. The sequence goes on along the minus strand of SKXU01000008.1, from coordinate 1,792 downwards.
TTCAAGGCAAATAATGGTGTGTTGTTTTTTGATGAGGTCAATCGTTGTTCTGATAAGTTGCAAAACGCCCTGTTGCAGGTATTGCAAGAAAAGATTGCGACCATTGGGAGTTATGACGTTGATTTTCCTGCGGACTTCATTTTTATTGGTACTATGAATCCTGATGATAACTCTACTGAGGAGCTTTCTGCTGTGTTTTTGGATCGGTTTGACTTAATTTATGTGTCGTATCCTGAGAGTCAAGAGGATGAGGTTTCTGTGGTACGTTCTCGTGCGCAGCTCTTATCAGCGTTTGATGATAAGTTGTTGTTTCACACCATTCGGTTTGTGCGGAGCTTGCGGCTTGATAAGAATCTTGAGCGCGTGCCTTCTGTGCGCGCATCTATTGGTCTTGTTGAGCGTGCGAGTGCGAATGCTCGCATCGCTGGTCGTGATGCGGTTCGTTTGTCTGACATTCATGATGCTGCGCACTCCGTTCTTGCGCATCGCGTCGCTTTGAAGCCTTCTGTGCGGTATGTTAAGTCTGCTCAGGAGTATGTTTCTGAAGAAGTCGCTTCCTTTATTGAGGAGACTAAGCGCTTAATTGGTGATTCAGGGTAGCTCGCAAGAGAGCGACTCAACTGTTGTTGAGGAACTAGCGTCTGAGCACGAGGCGGATGTTGAGGAGTTTTCTTCTTCTGAGCAGATGGAGGGGAGTCCTGGTCGTGATGCTGATAAAGAGGGGTTGATGAATACTGTCTTGGAGGGTGATTCTGAGAATATTGATCTTGGGAACATGGTTCTTGATTCAACCAGTAATGGAGCGTCTTTTTTTACTCCTGAGCTGTTAATGGAGAAGTTAGTGTCTGATTATCGTGCTGCTGAGAAGATTTTTGGTCCTTCTCTTATTCGTCGTCTCTCAGGGTTTGATCCTTCCTATGTTGAGAAGAATCTGAATATTCCTGAGTTTCGTCGCGAGCTCGAAAAGCAGATTCGTGAGAAGAGTAAGGATCTCAAGGATAAGGGTATGCTCACAAAAGATGGTTCGTGGAGTGATGAGGCGTTTGAGCTTGCCTCTGTCGTGCTTGCGGTGCAAGAGCTTGATCATCTTTCTGCGTCTGGAGTGCTTGGTCAGCGCGTGCATAAAGAGCAGTCTCTGTCTGGCTCGCGTGACGCGATTAAGCCGTTTAGAAAAGATCCGTATCGCTTGTTGAGTGTTCAGCAGTCAGTAAAGACTGCTCTTCGTCGCGGTCACTCACGTTTGTCCAAGGAGGATTTGCGCGCGTTTGATCGTGAGGCGCGTGGCGGTGCGAGTATCGTGTATGCCATTGATGCTTCTGGGAGTATGAAGGGTGCAAAGATTGCTCAGGCAAAGCGCGCTGGCGTTGCGTTAGCGTATAAGGCGTTGCAGAATGGCGATAAAGTCGGTCTTGTGGTGTTTGAGAAGTCTGTGCAGGCATCGGTTGCTCCGACGCGTGATTTTTCTTTGTTACTTTCTGCTTTGTCTCGTGTGCGTCCTGGTTCTGAGACTGACCTTGCTGCGAGTGTGCGCTCGTGTGCAGAACTATTTTCTGGGCGCGCTGATACGCAGCACATTATCTTGTTAACGGACGCGCTTCCTACGGTGGGTGACGTCCCTGATGCGCGCGTGCTTGACGAAGTTGCTGCTGTTGCCGGCGCTGGTGTTTCTGTTTCCGTGATTGGTATTGGTCTTGACGCTCAGGGTAAAGCGCTTTCTGAGAAGATTGTTGAGCTTGGGCGTGGTCGGTTGTCTGTGGTGGCGGATGTTGAAGATTTAGATATTATTATTCTT
>SKXU01000035.1 GCA_007128245.1 Candidatus Woesearchaeota archaeon | reverse complement strand
GTTCATGTGTGTTTTCTCTTTTGCCATTCTAGTAAACCCTCCGTGGTCGTTTGGTTGGTCAATTTCTGGAGAACTCAGGTTGCTTTATAAATGTTACTAAGGAGACATTCTGTACGCGCTCCAGCGAGCGCCAAGAGACAAACACTAATAAACACAGTTGTTTTTACTACTGTTATGAAAAGACACATGAGTATTCCTGTGGGTGCACTAGAACTCGAACTCATGTTCTCTGAGCGCGTCAGCATTGAACCAGATCGACGCACCTATCACATCGCTCCCGAAGAGTCATGGGTTCGTCCAGTGGATAGTTCCGTTCCGCTCACACTTGAAGAAGAGGAGTTCATGGGAGCATATCAACACGACGCATATCCTCTTGATATCATTGCATGGCCTCGAACACAAGGAGGTATTAGCGTGTCTTTACCGTATACTGATACGAGCAGAAAAGCAATCCACCTCTCTGAAGGTTTGGATGTACGCATTCACGCATCAGCACACCCCGCACTCACTAGTTTGGGAAACTTCGTGTACGCAGCAATTGGTGACCCTGGCGCAAGCACTCCTGCGACCGCACGCACACCCCACAACACTGCTCGGGACGCAAAGCGTCTGATCGTCCTTGCTGAGAGGCTGCCTGACGTCGCACAAGAAGCATATACCAATCTTAATCAGCACGTTCCTGAGTTTTTACGCGATCTGCGCACAAGACAAGCAAACAATCCACTTCCACCCCCGTCAACGACGTTGTATCTTTAGCTTGTCGCAATCATGATTTGTCCTATTTGGATGAAGTCGTCTTGTGTTTTGTCAGGAACTCCCCCTCCGTGCGTGTGTCCTATCTGGAATTGTTGCCAAGTGCTTCCCGGCCAGTACATGTTATGTGATTGCCCAACAAGTTCTCCATTAATCCAGTATCTTCCTGACCCGTCGCTTCTACGCACCTCAAATTCAAGTAGGAACCATTCTCCTCGCACCACTTCTGTGTGTGTCGGGTCCCCAACATTCCAACAAATGCCTTCTACACCCATACCATGTTGTATCCACCCATCTCTATTTGAGATACTTGATCGAATGCCGTCCACAGTGCCTTGCGGTACGTGGCAAGGGTCTCCTGGTGGAGGGTTGTATTGGAACGTGTTTCGTGGCTCCCACCACATAAACCCTCCGTCTGCTGCGATAAGCAGTGATTTGCTTGCCGCCCACTCAAAGTCAGGATCTCGGTAGCGATACCACACTCCGACGTACACGTCTTGTGTTCCTGAAGGAAGGCCAAAGCGGTGGACTGCTGGTTCAAATCCTGATGGAAAGTGCGCGTAATACCATACTTCAAGGACTTGTCCGCTACCGTCAGGCACAGTGGGTTCTGCGACGATGCGGTGCTCCCCGATGTATTGTCCTTCAAGAGGGTGTCCTGGCGAGAGTACAGGATGGTTGTGGATGTATCGCGCGTATCCCCAACCTGAAGGTTGGAGTGTGGTCCATGTGTTGTTTGTGCGCACCGTCAGGTCTGATGCGCGGTTCATTCCCACATAGAGATCGCCAAACTCCCCTACTGCAGTGGTTGTTTGTGTTGCTTGCGCTGACGTGGCTGTTGCGTGGCTGTTTTGCGCCACCACTTGTATATAGTATGTGGTTTCTGGTGTGAGTCCTGAGATAGTATGCCTATCTGCAGTGCCTGAGAGTCCTTGGGCGACGCGGTTTTGTGTGTTTGGAGTAAATTCTTGTGTGGTGCTGATGTGAACGTCGTGGCTTGTCGCAGCGCCTCCCGGAGTGAAGTGTACAGTTATTGAGGATGCTGAGGGAGTGAGTTGCGTAATGACGGGTTGTGCAGGGTACACAGTGACTGTTGCACTTTGTTGAATCACTCCTCCCAAACCTGTGCATCCGAGCGTGTACGTGGTTGTCTGTGTTGGTGCGAGCGTTTGGCTACCGCTGGTTGCTCTCTGTCCAGTCCATCCTTGGCTTGCAGTGCAGGTGCTTGCGTCTTGCGCGCTCCACGTAAGCGTTATTTGCTCTCCGTGCGTAAGTGTTGTAGGGGTTGCGGTGAATGTGAGTGTTGGTTGTGGCGCGTCGTCGCTGTCTCTCCCGTAGTTTCTTGCAACAATAACTAGGTCGAAGATGTTAATGATTCCATCGCCGTTCATGTCTGCGTTCGCGCTGAATTGAGCGTCTCCTGTGCGCGCTCCCATGCGTCCGATTACGTAGAAGAGATCTTGGACGTCTACTCTTCCGTCTCTGTTCGCGTCTCCCGGTAAGAAGAGTTCTTGCGTTGTTGATGGTCTGATGATGAGTGCTGCCGTGGCTCCTGATGCTCCGCTCCACCCTCCTGTGATGGTTCCTGGTCCTGTGCTGTAGCCCACAGTGTTTTGTGTGTCTTGTACTTGTGCGTTAAAGAGTTCTGTGATACTTCCTTGCACTACTGGGGCGCTTGCGAGGTGTGAGCGCGTGTGTGCCCACAGGATTTCTTCTCCTGCTTGTGTTTCTAGTGAGAGTGCTTCGTAGCTTCCATGTCTTGCTGCGTGAGCTCCTGTCGGCTCGTTTAGATCCACTCCTGTGTATGCGTACACGCGCACGTGGTGTGCGTAGTCTGCTCCTTCAAGGATGAGCGTTTGTGTTCCTGTAGGCGGGTTTGGGAGGGTGTAGATGATTGCAGTCATGCTTCCTGTCGCTGCTGCTGCAGGGTCAAAACTCACTCCTCCGATGCTTGCGCTAAATACGGTGCTTGTCCACCAGTAGTGCCGTGTGATGACAAGAAGTTCAGTATCTTGCGGAACGGTCACCGTAAACGGTCCTGCTCCTGTGTGTGCTGAGACGAAGGTGCGCTCAAGAGCGACTGCTGTTGGCACACATGTGAGAAGTACGCAGAGGAGAATGAGTGTTTTTGTGTTCACAACAGGTGTTTTGCTGTAGAACTGATATAAACGTAACGGAAAAAAAAGAAAAAAATAACAGTCTTACAACCCTTTGCGCGTTCGGATTTGTCCAATAATTTTGTCTTGGAGTTCGTCAGGTAGGCGCTCGAACGCTTGGTCAATAACTGATGAACTTCCTCGACCCCCGGTTGCTGAGCGCAAATCGTTTGACATCCCAAACATTTCAGCTACTGGGATGCGTGCAGTGATTTGTTGCATCGCTCCTTCTGCTTGCATGTCCAAGAGTTGTCCACGCTTGTTTGAGATAAGCTTTGAAATCTCTCCCACGTATTCTTCTGGCGCGTCAAACATGATTGTTTGTACTGGCTCGTAGATGAGTGGTTTTGCAACAGCCATTGCTGATCGGATACCGTCACGTACTGCAGGGTACATTTGTGCTGGTCCTCTGTGGATTGCGTCTTCGTGCAGTTTCGCGTCCAATAGGCGTACAACGACTCCGAAACAGGGCTCGTTTGCGATTGGTCCTTTCATCATGACGTCTTCAAACATGTCGTTTACGAGTTCTTGGATTTCTCCGATGTGAACAATACCTCTTGTGTCGTCAATCAGAACGTTTCCGTTAAAGATGTCTCGTACTGAGCGTGCTTCTTTTGCGTCCATTCCTGCTTCAACAAGTGCTGCCCAGAGGTCTGAGTCTTTTTTCTTGACTCTGCCTGAAGGTACTTTTCCTGCTTTGATTGCGTCTCGCATTTGCGCAGTGATTGGTTCTGCTGTGAAGTAGAGTCTGTTGTGTTTGTTTGGACTTTTTCCTTCTTGTGCTTCAGCAGTTTTTCCAGTTACTGTCTCTCTAAACACCACTACTGGTGGTGAGGTGATAACTTCTACGCCTTTTTCTGTTTTGATACGGTTCTCAATAATTTCAAGGTGCAGCTCTCCCATTCCACTCATGAGGTGCTCGCCTGTTTCTTGGTTGATCTCGATTTGTACTCCAGGGTCTTCCTTGGTTACTTGAATCAATACTTCAACGAGTTTTGGCAAGTCTTGTGGGCGTTTTGCTTCGATTGCCTTAGTAATTACTGGGTCGAAGATGTGCGTGATTGCTTCAAATGGTGTTTGTTGGCCTGTCGTACAGCTTTCTCCAGGGTATGCGTTTCGAAGTCCTGCGACTCCAATGATGTTTCCTGCTGGTACGTTGTCTACGATTTCTCGCTTTGCTCCGTTGTAGACAAACACTTGTTGCACCCGGTTTTCTACTCCTGCACGATTCAAATAAAGGGTTGCTCCTTTCTTCATGGTTCCTGAAAAAAGTCTTCCTGCACTGATCTCTCCTGCTTGTGGGTCAATAGCGATTTTTGTGACGACAAATCCGATTGGCCCTGTCTTATCTGCTGCTAACAGACTTTTCCCAAAGGGACTCTCAACGTCCCCGTGCCAGATTTTTGGGATACGGTATGCTGATGCAACCACCGGGTTTGGCAGGTGCTTGATAACTGCATTCAGCACCACTTCGTGAATAGGTGCTTTTTTTGCAAGAGCTTTATAGGCACCATCTTCTCCTTGGTATGCATCGATAATTTCTTGGAATGTAATTCCTTTTTCTTGCATATAATCAATGCTGAGTGCCCAGTTGTGGAACGCTGATCCAAAGCAGACGCTTCCGTCTTGTACTGATGGCTGCCACTTTTTTCCGTACTCTTCTTCTGCGAGTTGCTGAATCTTCTTGTTAACATTTGTAATGATTTTGATGAATCGCTCTTGCATTGCTTGCGGAGTAAGCTGCAATTCTTTGATGAGTCGGTCCACCTTATTGATAAACAAAATAGGTTTTACCCGTTCTCTGAGTGCTTGTCGAAGAACTGTTTCTGTCTGTGGCATGATTCCTTCTACAGCACACACCAAAACAATGCATCCATCTACTGCGCGCATTGCTCGCGTAACGTCTCCTCCAAAATCTACGTGTCCTGGAGTGTCGATAAGGTTTACGAGATAGTCTTTTTGTTTGAGCGTGTGTACCATGGACACTGCTGCTGAATCTATCGTGATTCCTCGTTCTGCTTCGTCTGCGTGAAAGTCTAATTGTCGTGCTTTTCCTGCAAGTTCCTCGCTCATCATCCCTGCTCCTGAGAGGAGGTTGTCTGAAAATGTTGTTTTTCCGTGGTCGATATGGGCACAAATCGCTATGTTTCTGATTTGTTCTGGTTTATCAGAAATGGTCATTACCCGTTCACTCATCTTTGCCATTGTTTACGTATCACCTTATGTGTTGTGCTTTCGGAGAGTTCGTAACTGTTTTTAAGGTTTTGGTCGTAAACTGCACAAATAGCTACATTTATAAAATGAAAAATCAAAGGGGAAGGTAATGACTCGCAGTAAAGTAACTGATTCGCACGTCCTTGCCGGCGTAGCAGTATTGTTTGTGTTCATCGCGGCCGCAGTGACGCTTATGACTGGCAGCCCCACCCTTGTAGGTCTTCCTGTGGCTGAGCCAGGAGAGGATGTTGTGTGGATCGATGTGCACGTTGATAACGTACAACGCCTTCACAGTGCACAGTTATCAATTCAATATAATCCTTCAGTAGCTATCTTTGCGTACGCACAACCAGGAGAGTTTCTTCTGCAAGGAGCGGAAGTGTTCTTTCCTGATCACGTAGTCACTACGAGCGGAGGAGTCGTAGATAATGTGTATCTTGTCCGGCAAGGTCCTTCAGGCGTAAGCGGCTCAGGAGTCATTGCTTCATTTGCTTTCCGTGTCACTGATGATGCGCACGGGATTGCGCTGCGAGAAAGTTTGCTTATTGACGAGGATGTTAGTGAGGTGACAACCGGTGCTGTGCGCACAGAACTTCGTGTTATCCGCTCAGAGCCACAACCAGAGCCAGAGCCACAACCAGAGCCAGAGCCACAACCAGAGCCAGAGCCACAACCAGAACCAGAACCACCTCAGCAACAAGTGCCACTTGTCTTCAACTTAGCACCCTCAGGAACGCTTCCACGCACCACAACAGAAGTAGAATTACAAGCACAAACAGACATTCTTGCTGACTGTAGATATTCCACGTCTCTGTCCGCAGGGTTTGACCAAATGATTCGCTTCGCGCATACATTAAGCACCACCCACAGACAATCCATACCTGTCACAGACGGACAATCATACACATATTATGTGCGCTGTCAAGATCCTGAGACCCTCGGCGTCTCCCCTCGATACACCATCTCCTTTGATGTCCAACGCATGCCTCCTGGCCAAGCTGGACGCGGAGAGTCAGATGATGGTGGCAGCGACCAAGAGCGCCCCGGAAATCGCCGCGGACAAGTGCGAGCGTTTACTGCCTTCACATTCGCAGGAGATATTTCTGACGCGTGGGGTTCCGCAATTGACGGATTCCAAGCAAGCGCTACTGCACGCAGCTCTCGCGGCATGTGGATTGTCATCACACTTATCTTCGTCGTGGCACTGAGCGCAACTACTTCACTGAGTGGACGCAGACCAAAAATAAATCCTGAGATTATACGACTCAAAAAACAAGAGCAGCAGAAATAATTTGCAGGATGAACGCTCAGTAATAAAGTTCTCACTTACAAAAGTAGTTACGCTATTGCGATGAAAGCATTTTTTTACAGCACCCTAAACCGCCCGCACAAGAAAAGTGTTGCAAGAGACGTGCAGCATACCACTTATCCCTTGTTGTTCCTATTGGACAAAGAGACCGCAGACAGTTGTGGAACTTGTAAGGCGTTAGTTACTGATCATAAGAGTACATCTGCTCAAAGAGGCTCCAAACCACCCATAGATTGCAAGCGTTACGCTCATCGACTTCACGGTACTAAGAAACGCGCATCACGCAAACGCAATCAAAAACAGCGTTATTGCTCCAGTGAACAGGGTTGGTTCGCCAACAGGACCTGGTAATGTATTAAGGGAACAGAAAAAAAAAAGAAAAAAATTAGAGTATGTGTACGTCGTGCACGGTTTTGTATGTGTGCAATTCTTGTGATGCAAACCACAAGGCTACTTCTTTCTGAGCATCCTCTGCGTTAGCGGAGGCGTGAATGAGGTTTTTGACACCGATATTCTTCGTGTCTGCGTACCCGTAGCTCACGTGAGCGTAGTCTCCTCTGATAGTTCCAGGAGCGGCTGCTTTTGGTTCTGTTGAGCCGACCATTTTTCTCACTGTACCGATCGCCTCAACCCCTTCAAGGACGAGTGCCAGCACTGGTCCTTCTGTGATCATGCTCTCCAGTCCGGGATAAAATCCTTTTTCTACGTGTTCTTCGTAGTGTTGTTTTGAGAAGTCTTTGTCCACCCACACCATTTTCATGCCAACGATTTTCAGGCCTGCGCGTTCAAATCGCGTGAGTATCTCGCCCATGAATCCTCGCTGTACCGCGTCTGGCTTGAGCAAGACGAGTGTTCGCTCAATCATCGCTCTTCACCTTTTTTTTCGCAGACGCTTTCTTAGCGGCTTTCGGCGTGACTTTCTTAGCAGTTTTCGGCGTAGCCTTCTTTGCAGCTGACGGCTTACTGGCTGTTGTGGTCTGTTTGCTGACAGCGGTTTTTGCAGGTTCTTCTGTGTGTGCCGTAGCCATAGCTATACGTTGATTCTTTGCTTTTCGGTACTCTTCCGTCCAAGACACTGTTCGTGGTTTGCGACCGAGTTTGAACATGTTCTTCTCTTCCTTTCGGTTAAGAAACCAAAGAATTTTTCCGTCTTTTTTGACGTACATAATTCCTTTTCCTGGAGGAATTTCTTTTCCTGAAAAACTACTTTTAACCATTTTATCGTCCTCCTCTACTCAAGGGGCGCGCTTCGATTTCTGTTTCTCGAAGCATGAGTACGTCACCAAGTTGTACTGGTCCGCGCACGTTTCGCCGAAGAATCTTGTTTTTGTCTCGTCCTTCAAGTACTTTTACGCGTACCTGTGTCGCTTCTCCGCGAGTTCCAGTGCGTCCAACAATTTCTTCTACTGTTGCAGGAATGGCGTTTGTGAACTGCGTCTGTTTTTCTTCAGCCATTTTATTCCTCCGCTGCTTGTGCTTCTTTCTTTACTTCTGTCAGTAGGTCTTTTGCTTTTCCTGCTTTGGTAATTGCAACTGCTACTGTGCCTACTCCAAGGCCTGCTGCTGCTCCGAGTTCTTCTTTTGAGCACGCGTCTTGTACGCATTGAACGCCTTTTTCTTCGCACAGCACGGGTAGGTGCATGACGAGTTCTTTTGGGTTGACATCGTTTGCGATAACAACGAGTTGTGCGTTTTCCCGCTCAACTGCTTTGGTTACTTCGTTGACTCCTTTTCTGATCTTGCCCGACTCGCGAGCCACTTCAATTGCTTGTAATGCGTTTTCCATTGTGTCCTCCTTGGAGACACGAGAATCGTGATCTCCTCAGCCTTATTGGCTTCATTGGTGTATAGTGGCGAATGTAATGGTATTTTTAAGCGTTCCTAGTTCTGTACGCAGCGCGTAGGCCATGGATCATCAAGCGACCATCCAGGGTTTTGCGTGTATATACGCATTCGTCCCCAGTCGCGCACGCCTGATCCTATTGGATTGGCGTTTCTTCCGTGAGCGACGTTTCTAAAGAACGTGTCTTGGGGGGCGTGTGAGCGCGTGCACATCCCCGTTCCGTCAATAATGAGTTCGTCGTTTATCCATAGTCGTGCGATTCCATCACACACTCCTGGTCCGCTTGGCATGCGCAAGTGGTGTCTCATTGCGTGCCACTCTCCGTCCCAGATGTTTGGTGGGTTGTCGCTAAAGCACACCGTGATCCGACCTGATGAGGAGGTAAACCAACTGTTTTCTCGTATCGTGGTTCTCCACGGCCACACTTCGTTATCTCCTCCAATATCTCTCCAGTCTTCGAGCAAGTACCATGTTTTGTCGTCGCTGAGGATGTGCCACTCAGCATCAAAACGTATCATGTTTTCAATCCACAGTTCTTGTGGCTTGTCAATAAGGTATCTTGGTGGGAGAATGTCCGCTCCTGCGTGTGCGCCTCCGCTGGGAGGAATCGGATATGTTGCTCGAAGCACGTTTCCTGTGTTCGTAAGACCTCCTGGTTGATTGCTGAGAAGTTCTATTACTCCCCCATGAGATTGACTTACTCGGTGCACCTGCGCCAGCATGTCTTCAGTACTTTCGTAGTCCCAGTGATGCTCAAACCATGGCTCTACTTCCTCGTGTTCTGGTGGTGGCGAAAAGTCTCTTCCGAGGTTTGTGGCGACAACCACAAGATCAAAGATGTTGATGACTCCGTCATCGTTTATGTCAATGTGTGTTGAGAATCGCTCATCGCCCGTGCTCGCTCCTATTCCGTCAACCACTAAGAGAAGGTGTTCTATTCCTAGCGTTCCTTCTTGGCTGAGCTCTGCTAGTCGTGCATCCACGGTTGCGACAGCGAATGCGCAGGTAAGTACGAGCATACATATCCAAAGCAGCTGTTTCATGCCTTGTTATCATACAGCATCCTTTTATGCTTTTGCCTGATAGAGCTGGGCAATAATGGTTTCTACGGGTGGGTCGGTGATGGTAAGATCTATTATTTCTGTTTTTTGTGCTATTGCTTTGACCAGGTCTCGTATGCCTAGGATTTCTCTGTCGAGTACGAATTGTGCTTCATACGGTGATATGTGCATGACGCCTCGCACTCCTTTTTTTGGGAGCACCACTTTTTTTTGTGTGACGACGCGTACGTGTTTTGTGACGCCTGCAATTTTTCTGAGTGCCGCAAAAGAGTCGTCAAACACTTTTTCTCCTCCGCTAATCACGATAACGCGGTGTGCGAGGTGTTCAATATCGTCCATGTCGTGGGTTGTGAGGATGTATGTGGTGCCGTATTCTTTGTTGGTGTAGGTAATGAATTCTCGTATGGCTTGTTTTGCGAACACGTCAAGGCCTATTGTTGGCTCGTCAAGAAAGACGAGTTTTGGTCTGTGGAGTAGTGCCATTACGAACTCGCATTTCATGCGCTCGCCAAGCGAGAGATTTCGTGCGGGCTTGTGGATGATGTCTTGGATACCGAGTTTTTCTACGAGGTCGTTTTTTCTTCGCTCAAATTCTTGTTTTGGAATTTCGTAGAGGTGTTGTGAGAGTGTAAAGCTATCTGCGGGTGGGATGTCCCACCATAACTGACTTTTTTGTCCAAATAACGCTCCGATATGGCGTACATAGTCTTTTCGTTGCGAGAACGGTTCGAATCCGAGCACGCGTATCTCTCCTGATGTAGGACTGAGGATGCCTGTAAGAGCCTTGATAATCGTGCTTTTTCCTGCGCCGTTCGGTCCAAGAAGGCCTACTATTTCTCCGCTTCGCACCCTAAACGTGACGTTCTTGACGGCGTGTTTTGTTTCGTATTGTCTGCGAAACACGCTTTGTATGGCGCTTTTGAGTCCTTCTTTTCGTTTCGGTACCTTGAATGTTTTGCTTAAGTCCGTTATCGTGATGATATCCATGTGTTTATCCTCCTGCACTTGTGTAGTGTGTAAGTGTGTTGTGCCAGTACCACACCGAGAATCCTAAGAAGAGTACTGGGAAGATGAGCGATCCGAGCATGATCATTGGGAGGTGTCCTGTAACGACGCCTACCGGGATGTATCCTACGACTGCGAGTGGTATGAGGGTGATAAAGAGTGTTGCGAGCAGCGATGGGTAGATGTGGAGAGGAAATTGTGCGTATTGTGCTGCAATATCCTGGAATTCAAACAGGCGCAAAGTGCTGATGTAGCGCACGGTGATTGCTGCGAAGAGAATGTATAGGCTTGCAAAAAACATGATTGCAAACGACGCCAGCAGTGCAAGAAGGAGAGCTTGCCACCAGGTAATTCCTGAGATGACGACTGCGATGATGAACACCAACATTCCTGATAAGAAGAGTCCTGAGTCTTCAAAGTCAATTGATCGGTTAAGTAGGTGTCCGAGTGCGTTTACGGGTGCAAGTAACAGCAAGTCAAATGTTCCTTGTTGCACGCGCTCATTGGTGTGCCAGATGAGTCCTGACATGATCATGCTTGTTGCTCCGCGAGCCAGTTGTATAGTTCCTGTCAAGAGCAGCATGTCCCCAATACTCCACTCACCAAACCCTGCTGATACTCCGTACAGCAGCACGATATAGATGGGGAGTGCGAGGTGTGCAAGAAACATCCCGATAAAACTCAGTGAGAAGTCTAGTCTGTATGCCATGCGTGAGCGTATCGCAAGTGATGCGCACACTGCTTCTATACGTAGCCAGTGTTTCATTGACCCACTCCTTCGTATTTGTATTGTGCTCGTCGCTGCACCAACCACAAGAGCAAGTATATCACGACAACCCACCCTATTCCTAACAAGACAACGGACCACACGTCTGTGTGTCCTGCGAGTGCGTAGTTACCCAGAAAGACTGATGCGGGTGCGTAGACAAAGAATTGTGTGGGCATCCAAAACGCGATATGCTGGGCCCACAAAGGTAAGATATTCAGTGGGAAGAGTGATCCTGCCATGAACAAGAAAATGGGTATCATAAGCATGCGCAGCCCGTGGATGTTTGTCATCCAGAACGCTGCGTGACCAATAAGCATTGCAAGTGCGAACCGGAGTATAAAGACGATTACGAGGAGCGCAGCAAATGCTGCGAGGTCTCCGTGAGGCGTGAGTACGCTCACACCAAAGATTGCCATGGCAAAGAGACTGAGAGGAAGTACTTCGAGTAGCACAGCGAGTCCTCGCGATGCGATTTTTTTTGAGAATAGCCATGTGTGCAGCGTCAGTGGTCGCAGGATAATTCCGTTGAGCGTTCCTTCGCGCACGAATCGTTGCACGTCATAGTCGCTGTAGTCAAAGTGCCAGTATTGCAACAGCATTGCAAGAACGAAATACGTGACAATAGTTTGTAGCTCAAATCCTGCGACTGCTCCTCCCGCTAAGAGTGCGCTCCACACAAAGTATTGTACTGAAAAATAGAGTGGTCCTGAGAGGAGGCTGAGAAGAAAATGCGCTCTGTACGTGATAACGTGCTGAAAGTGCAGTCGCACCAGTGAGGAAAACGCCATGGCAGATGGCATGGGTGATGATTAATAAAAGGTACGAAAAGAAAAAAGAAAAAAAAAGTGTTTTGAAGGACTTAGCGTACTTCTGCACCTACACGCGTGTCTGTGCGCACGTCAGCGACTGGTGTACGCGCCTCGGCATCGGCACCCGCGCGAGTGTCTGTGCGTGTCGGAACTGAGACGAGGTCAATTGCTGCTTGGATGTGTCCGTGTGCTGCGTTTACTGCGCGAAGAGCAAGTGTGTACTCTTCTGCACGGTATGCTCGCTCAGCTTCTTGGATGCGCTGCTCTGCAAGACTGAGTTGCTGCCGTGCTCGCTCAACACCCTCTCCACTTGATGATGCCACGTGTGCTCGTGCTCGCTCAAGTGCTTGTGTTGCGGTGCGAATCTCTGCTGCTGCGTGTGTTTGACGGTCATCAGTTTCTTCTGGTCGTTGTGGGCTGTGCTGGCTGAGTAGTTCGCGTGCTTCGTCAATCCGCTCGTTTGCCTCTAAGAGTGCTCTGCGCGCGTCTTGATCATCTGCGAGTGCTCGTCGAGCAGTAAGCAGTGCTTCTTCTGCGCGTGCGAGTCGTTCTCGTGCACGGTCAAGCTCAGGGCTTATTCCTTGCGCGTCAAGTACTGCTTGTTGCACTGTCTCGAAGTATTCGTAGGCTTGTATGAGTTCTCCGGTGAGATCGCTACTTGGCCGATCTGCAGGAGTAGTCGTTGGCTCAGTCAGCATACTTCTTGCTTCTCGTAGTTGTGTCCGTGCTTCTCGTGCGAGCGTTTGTGCTCGTTCATAGTGTTCTTCGACAAATTGTTCTCGTGCATCAGCAAGAGTACTTCGTGCGCTTGCAACAAGTGTTCGTGCTCGCTCGTATTCTTCGCCATCAGCTGTTGCTCGCGTGTAGAGCGTTACTGTTTGTTCGTATTCTTGTCCTGCGAGGCGTAGTTCTTGTGCTGCTGATGCTTCTGCACTTGTTCCAAGGACTGAGTCGATTGCTCCGTCAACGGTTTCTTGTGCTCGGTCAGCCAGTCGTTGTCGTCTGTCTTCAAGGTTTTCTTGTACGCGCTCAAGTTGTCGCTCTAGCTGTGCATTGAGTTGCTC
>SKXU01000079.1 GCA_007128245.1 Candidatus Woesearchaeota archaeon | reverse complement strand
GACACAATCTCTTGTTTGACACGAAGAACCATACGCGTGAAGGTGTGCTCGTTAGATAATCCTTGTTTAAACTCCATGCCCACAAAGAGTTGTGAGAGAACATGCATGAACTCTGCTGTTGCAATCATGCTTCCTGAGACGTTTCCATTGATTCCTTCCTCTGCCACGATGATCTTTCCGAGAAGACCAAGGTCTGTGCAGAGCGCTCGCAACTCCTCTCTGAGAGCGAACGGGTCAGGAACGCTTTGGTACTGGTAAAACAAGATATTTCTGTAAAGCATAGGCATGAGAGCGAGGAGGAGAATAAAAAATCTTTGGTGCAACACATTTAAGAGCAACGAAGAACTCACGCCAGCATGGCACACCAAAAAGGAACGCTTATTGTTCTCACCATCTTTCTGGCAGTGTTTGCGCTCGTACACGCATACATCATCGGAAGACTCTTTGTGTGGCTTGGAATGCCACTCGGAGTCGAGTATGTGTGGATTGTAGCTGCAGGAGTGCTGCTCTTTCCTGTGGCGTCAGCGCTTGAGCAGCGATTTCTTAATTGGGGAACACGCGTGTTGTACACGCTCGCAACCGTCTGGATGGGCACACTTACCATATTGCTCTTAACAGTGGTCACCGGAGAATTGTTAGTTTTTTTTATGGACTCAGAACTCGTCGCACTCACAGTGCTCGTGGTGACGGCCGGAGCAGCAGTGTACGCACTAGTTGCGGGAAGGCGCTTTATCGTGCGAGAGCACACCATCACAGGACCAGTCAAAAAACCACTGCGCATCGCAATGGCATCAGACGTACATGCAGGAGCAGTGCACGGAAAACGATACGTGCAACTCATTGTAGACGAGATTACACGGCAAGGAGCCGACCTCATCGTATTCCCAGGAGACCTTGTTGACGGACCAGGAAGACTTCCTGACGACCTCCTAGAGCCAATTGATTCGTTGGGAATTCCTGCGATACACTCCTATGGAAACCACGAGTTTTACGTGGGAGAAAAAGAAGTTGAGCGAGTAATACAACGCACAAACATCACGTCTTTGCGCAACGCACACAAAGATATCAAAGGAATACGTGTTATTGGTATTGATGACTCAGAAGATCGCAACCAACTCAAAAAGCAGCTTGTGGGACACACAAAAAAAGGCATGTTCAACCTCCTACTCTATCACAGACCTGACGGGCTTGAAGAGGCGGCAAAGCACGGAGTACACCTAATGCTGTCAGGGCACACGCACAACGGACAAATATACCCGTTCACGCTGCTCGTGCGGATGCGGTTTGCCCGCAAAAAAGGATGGTACGCCGTAGATACTACGAAACTCTTCGTGAGTACAGGAGCAGGGACGTGGGGGCCGCCAATGCGACTTGGAAGCCGCAGCGAACTCGTGTTTATCACTGTGGTGCCAGAAAAAAAAGAAAAAAAATAGTTGGTGTGGTTTACTAGATCATGGGCAACACGACGCGGTCGATCACGTGAATCACACCGTTTGAGGTGCGAATGTCAACATTCACGATTTCTGCTTCTCGACCCTGTGCATCAGTCAATTCTGCACCACTCACTCGAAGAAACTCGCCGCTTAGCGTATTAATGCGATTTGCTCGCGTTACTGCGTTTGCTTGCCGCACTCCAGGGGCTACGTGGTAGCTCAGCACTGCTGAGAGAAGTGCTGGATTGTCCAGGATATCTTGTGCAACTTTGTTAATTTGCTCCTCTGTAGCACCATCTCCAGCAAGCTCCACAAACAAAGCTGTGAATGCAGCGTCCGTTGGTGCAAACACCGTGTATTGTCCGCGCGCAGACAGACGCTCAATCAGCTCTTCCTCTGCCTCAAGGGCAGCGATTAAGATGCTGAACTCGCCAGTTTCTCCATTTACTGCAAGTGCTGTGTCTACAATGGTTGGTCCTCGTGCGAAGGCAAGAGCAGGGGCTGACAACGTAATAACCACTACTAGAGCTATCGCTAGTACTGATACATATCTCATAGTATTCTCCTGTGCACACCTACGTGAGCACATAGAAAGTGACTAAGCAGCATTTAAGAATTACATCTTGAATGTTCAATATCAACAGACATAAAAAGTAGCGATACCTTATACTCTACATGACCACGGAAAGAAAGATTTCTTTGACAGGATTTGATGAGCTCAGTAAATTCGAAATGGCAGATGTGGAGAAGGTGTTGTTTAGACACTACGATAAACTCGCCGCTCAAGTACCGTTTGAGCTCAAGATCATCGCCAAAACGTACAATGAGAAGGGCTCTCGAGCAAAACACAGCATGACTTTTGATGGCTACGGACAGGACGGAGCGCACTTTAAGGCGACAAGCGATGCGTGGGATCTTCTTGAAGCACTCCAAGAAGGACTTGAGAAGATCGAGTGGCAAGTGCGCAAACACGCAGAAACTCGCTAAAACCCACTGGACACGCACGGCCAAAAACCTCCTAAAGATACAAACACGTAGAGGAGTATGGTGGATGTGCGCATACGCTTTATTGAACGAACACTCCCTGAGAACAGACGAGGGTTTGCTGAAAAGATTGTTCGACGAGCACTTGAAAAGCGCGGCTGCGAAGTCTGGAGAGGAGGATACCTGCACGCGCCTGAGCGCACATCCTACCCGAACGTCCTCAATAAATACGCTCGCTGTCTAGAACTCCTCACAGAGCAAGGTTACGACGTGTACGCGCTTATTCGGTTGTGCAAGCGGCATAAAGGCATGCCAGACTTCTTGGTGTATGACAAAACAACATTTTATTTTGTGGAGGCAAAGCTTGAGCATGAACAACTCTCACGCACACAACGCTGGTGTATTGAAGAACTTACACGGCTAGGGATTCGTGTGGAAGTACACAAAGTCTGTGCGCAAGCAAAAGGGCGTGAGTGGATTCTTAACGTGGTCACAGGAGAGAAAGTGGTGTGCGAAGAACAAAAAAGACTGAAAAAACGGTACTGAAGCACAGAACTTATAATAGAGCACACAGTAGCAGTTTGTATGGCGGACGTACTCGTATTTGGCGCACACCCTGATGACGCAGAGTTTGGTATGGGAGGAACACTTCTTGCCATGAAAGCACAAGGCTTGAGTATTGCTCTGTGTGTATTGACGAAAGGAGAGAGCGGGACACACGGAAACCCACAGCTGCGCACACAAGAGATGAAAGACGCAGCAGCGTTCTTGGGAGCAGATCTTGAGATGCTTGATGTTGTTGATTGCGAAGTTCATGACACGCCACAAGCACGAAAGGAAATTGCTGCTGTTATGAGAAAACACAAACCAAAACTCGTGTTTGCGCCCTGGTATAATAATCCTGGATCGCACCTTTCAGGAAGCGCGCATCCCGACCACATCGCTACAGGACAGCTCGTGCGCGCAGCAACACGGTTTGCACGCTTTACGAACGCGCAAGGAATCACAGGAGATGCGCACCGCGTATCGCACGTACTGTATTATATGCTCGGATCCCACGAGCAACCAACATGCTTTGTTGATGTGACCGAGCACATGAAATCATTTGAGGAGCTGTGCGCAAAGCACGCATCTCAACTAGCAATTGCGGACGGAAAAGTCCTTG
>SKXU01000080.1 GCA_007128245.1 Candidatus Woesearchaeota archaeon | reverse complement strand
GAAATTGGTGGTGTGGGAGCGACGTTTGCAGAAAGCGAGGTCAGACACCACGACGCGTACTCTCACTTATTAGAGATATTAGGACTAAATGATGAGTTTGCAAACCTCAAAAATGAGCCTGTCATCATGGCTCGTGTAGAGTATCTTGAGAAAGCTCTCAGACACGCAAAAACTGATAATAACAAAGACTACGTGCATTCACTCATGCTCTTCTCACTGTTTATTGAGCACGTCTCACTCTTCTCACAGTTCCTGATTATCATGGCGTTCCAAAAATACCAGAATCGCTTCAAAGGTATCAGCAATGTTGTTGAGGCAACGTCAAAAGAAGAGCAGATTCACGGGAACTTTGGTATTGATCTCATCAATATCATTCGCGAAGAAAACCCTACGTGGTTTGACGAGTCGCACACAAAGCGCGTACAAGAACTCTGCGTCAACGCGTACGAAGCAGAAAAGAATATTGTGGACTGGATTTTTTCAGAGGGAGAACTTGATTTCTTACCAAAAGAAGTGATTAATGAGTTCTTAAAAAACCGGTTCAACCGTTCATTAGAAGCAGTGGGTGTTCCCAAAGTATTTGAGATTGACGACGAATTGCTTGCTGAGACGGACTGGTTTGATGACGAAGTCATGGCAACAAAGCACGTTGATTTCTTTGCAAAACGATCAATCAACTATACAAAAAAAGCGCAGAGCGTCACGAGTGACGACCTATTTTAGGAGGAGCAGAAATATGAAATGGTTAACGCAAGAGAGCAGAACATTCCTTGAGAGAGGATACTTGGTACAAGGACAAACGCCGGAAGGTCGGATTCGGGAAATCGCTGAGGCAGCTGAAAAAATTTTGGGCATCGAAGGGTATGCGGACAAATTCTATGATTATATGTCTAAAGGATATTACTCGCTAGCGTCACCAGTGTGGGCGAACTTTGGTCTTGAGCGTGGACTTCCGATTAGTTGTTTTGGCTCAGCACTTGATGATAACATGGGAGATATCTTGTTTGCGCAAGCAGAAGCAGGCATGATGAGTAAGCTCGGCGGTGGAACCTCCGGATTCTTTGGTAACTTACGTCACCGCGGAGCGCCTATTCGTGATAATGGAGAATCGTCTGGCGCAGTGCATTTTATGCGATTGTTTGAAACGCTCGTTGATGTCGTAAGTCAAGGTTCTACGCGCAGAGGACACTTTAGTCCCTACTTACCCATCAGTCACAAGGATGCTTCTGAGTTCATGGAGATAGGCTCTGAAGGGAATCCTATTCAGAAACTCACGCACGGAGTGTGTGTAGAGGATGATTGGATGCAGTCCATGATTGACGGAGACGACAAAAAAAGGACGTTGTGGGCAAAAGTGATTCAGATGCGCATGGAGAAAGGGTATCCGTACATCTTCTTTACTGACAACGCAAATAACAACAAGGTTGATGTGTATAAAGACAAGAACATGAAGATTCACGCCAGTAACATGTGCACTGAGATCATGCTTCCAAGCAACGGACAAGAATCATTTACGTGCGTGCTGTCATCAATTAATGTGTTGCACTACCACGAATGGAAAGACACTGACGCGGTAGAGACGCTGGTCTACTTCTTAGACGCAGTAGTTACCGAATTCTGCTCCAAACTTGAGGAGTATCGTGACTCTGACAGTGACGAAGACCAAAAAACGTTCTTGTTTATGAGCAAGGCGTATCGGTTTGCTAAACGACACCGGGCGCTTGGTCTGGGAGTCCTTGGCTGGCACAGCTTGTTGCAGTCACGCATGATCAGTTTTGAGTCAAAAGAAGCTGCCAAGCTCAACCTAGAGATTTTTAAGTTTGTAAAAGAACGTTCATACAAGGCGTCTGAGCAACTTGCTGAACTCTTTGGCGAGCCTGAGCTGCTCAAAGGCTATGGTCGGCGTAACGCAACGCTTAACGCTATTGCTCCGACAACGTCCTCTGCCTTTATTCTTGGCCAAGTAAGTCAGGGTATTGAGCCTGTCTGGAGTAATTGTTACGTCAAGGACATTCAGAAGATCAAGACGACCATCAAGAACCCGTTTTTGGTGCAGTTGCTCGAAGAGAAAGGCAAGAATGATTCTGAGACGTGGAGAAGTATTCGTGACCACGACGGCTCTGTCCAGCACCTCTCCTTTCTCTCAGATGAAGAAAAGGCAGTGTTTAAGACATACCCAGAAATCGATCAAATGGCAATCATTGAGCAAGCAGCCGTGCGCCAAGACTATATCGATCAAGGTCAGTCATTAAACATCATGATCCACCCTGAGACGAGTGTTAAGGAGATTAATCAGTTCTATATCGCAGCGTGGAGACTGGGGATTAAGTCCTTGT
The DNA here is from genome assembly GCA_007128245.1 of Candidatus Woesearchaeota archaeon. Lineage (GTDB taxonomy): Archaea > Nanobdellota > Nanobdellia > Woesearchaeales > SKIA01 > SKIA01. The sequence continues at coordinate 1,253 of SKXU01000080.1, read as the reverse complement.
ACTATCAGCACAGCACGAACGCCGCACAAAAGCTTAATCAAAAGCGTGTGTGCGAAGCGTGCGAAGCATAATTTTTTTTTATTTTCTAGACTGTATACGTTCGTCGTTAGGCATAAGGTGCTTTTTAAAAAAAATGTATGCCCCGTCCGGGCGATAGTTTGGGAGTTTGCCACAAAACTTACCCACTACAAACCAATTATTCATTGTAAGGGGTAAGTTTATATAGTTCATCCTCCAATGTACTCCGTGGTCTATATCTACAGAAAAATTATTGGGAAAAAACCCTATTACTATCTTAGAGCGTCAAGCAGAAAGGCAGGCAAAGTCGTTACGAAAGATATTGCGTATCTTGGCTCCACAGTTGCAGACGTTCAAAAAGCATTAGATGACCTTGCCCAGTTTAAACAAGAAATACGCAAGGCCCATAAAACACTACACAAGTTCATCACAAAAGAATATCATCTTGAGACCATAAAACAACAAAAACTCAAAGCCAACCAGTACATAGAAAAAGAACTTTTCCAGCAAGTACACGCAGCAGCACAGCACTTTAACCAAGAATTCACACAACTCGATGAAACTACACAAGAAGAAGTGTTCACACAATTTCTCATCGACTTCGCATTCAACACCACATCACTAGAAGGAAACACGATCACGCTCAAAGAAGCTCACTTGCTCCTCGCCCAAGAACGCTTACCAAAAGATCGCACGCTGCGAGAAGTGTATGACCTACAAAACACAGAAAAGGTCTTTTTTTGGTTACTACAAGAAAAACCACTCATCACGGAACACACAATCATCAACATACACGACAAGCTACTCGAAAGAATTGATGAACGAAAAGGATACAGAACACACGACGTAAGAGTCTTCAAATCACGATTCGAAGTCACGCCAGGAAAATACGTAGCAACAGACATGACATTGTTGCTGGAGTGGTATGCAAAAAACAACCACTTACACCCGCTCGTGCTCGCAACACTCTTCCACCACAAATTCGAAAAAATACATCCATTCGCAGACGGCAACGGAAGAACAGGAAGAATGCTACTCAACCTCATCCTCATAAAGAATAACCATCCGCCAATAATCATTCCAAAAAAACGACGAAAACAATACATACAAGCACTACAAACAGCAGATGAGGCAGACATCAACTCAGTAAACGCAAAACACTACAAAGAGCTCTGTGAGTACACCGCAAGAGAACTCGTAGAATCATACTGGAACAACTTCAACATCTAATAGTG
>SKXU01000105.1 GCA_007128245.1 Candidatus Woesearchaeota archaeon | reverse complement strand
CGTTCTTTTCGTGGAACGATTTTTGTGATGTTGTGGTTAAAAAGCGCTGCTTGTTCTTCAAGTTGCGCCATCTCATTTTGGCAGTAGTATGCGAGGAATGTTTCTAATTTGAGCATATTTTTGTTTCCGAGCTTTTTTCGCGCAGGTTCATATTCGCTGAGCGGTTTTCCTGCTTTTTTGAGTGCTTTAATGAGTCGCATACTGTGTATCCAGTACGTGATGTTGTATGCGTGACGTCTCTTAGCTCTGAATTCTTGCGTCCATTGCTTTTTAGTCTCTTCTGAGCGCCAAGCAAGAAGTTTTTCATCCTCCCATTGCTGCTTTGCTTTTTCTGAGAGCTCTTCTCGCTTCTCTGGATTGTTTTCAAAATACTCTTTTGTGCGTTCTGATTGTAGTTTTCTGTTTGTCTCTGACGACCAATATTTTTTCTGCTCTGTGTTCAGTCGCTCACAGATTTCTTGCCGTAATTCCTCATTTTCTTTATATGCTTTTAAGAATGAATCAACCATATACGCCTTGTATTCAGGGTCTTCCCACTGTTTCTTCGCTTTTTCTGAGAGCATCGCGGAGAATTTCAAGCTAATTTTTCTTGCTCTCTCACGATATTGCTTGCTTTGTCTTGTTCTTGTCGCTTTCGCCTGAACTTCTGGGCTGTGCAGTATTTTTTTTGCGTGTTCTCTGTGCAACTGCATATGTGCTTCTTTGTTCATTCGCACGATGTTGTCTGGATTGTTGTTTCGCTTATCAAAATCCCTATGATGTCGGTGACTGCCGTCTGCCTCACTGTATATGCCTTGAGCAAGGTTATATTCATCGGCTAGCACGTGCGTGTACTCCCAGCGTTGTCGTGCAGGGTTAAACACTAATTCGTATCCTTCAATTGTCATCCATCCTTTTCGTTCACTGAGTTTTCGATAGAGGGGAGCTATGCTGTCTTCTGGTTTCAGCGTGCATGCTTGTTTGTAGTCTCCTGTGACGAGGCGAAATTTGTGATCGGGTGTGCAGGTGATGACTTCTCCATTGTCAAGGTGCACATCCAGTACTTCCGCGTCTTTTTTTGTGATGCGTGCGTTGATAATGGGTGCGACTGCCACGCTCCCGTCCTCTTTCATAGTATAGCAATAATGTGTTTTTCCTTCGTCTTGTTCCTTGACGATCTCTGCAAACGTAATGTTTCTTCCATCTATGAGTGCTACTTTAGTGTCTGCCGAAAAACATCCACCCGCGGAATCTCCTTCCACAAGGAAGAGTTCTGCTTTTGTCGCGTCCTTTTCTTGGCAGTCAGCGAGTTTTCCTGGGAGTGTGGAGCTCTCAAGAGCAGATTTTCTTCGTACGAGGTCGCGCGCTTTTCGTGCTGCTTCGCGTGCTTTTGCTGCGGATACGGCTTTTTCTATGATTGCTTTTGCTGTTTTTGGGTTTTCTGCAAGGTATGTGGTGAGTGCTTCTGAGAGGATGCTGTCAGTGATTCCTTTAACTTCGCTGTTGCCGAGTTTTGTTTTTGTTTGTCCCTCAAATTGCGGCTCTGGTACTTTTACAGATACGATTGCGGTAAGTCCTTCTCGTGTGTCGTCTGATGAGAGTGAGAAGTCTGCTAGCTTATTTTTTGTTGAGTAGTTGTTAAACGTTCGTGTGAGTGCTGCTTTGAATCCTGACAGGTGTGTTCCTCCTTCGTGTGTGTTGATGTTGTTGACAAACGAAAATACGCTTTCTGAGAATCCGTCTGTGTATTGAAGCGCTGCTTCCACGACGACGTTGTCTTTTTCTCCTGTCACCATGATTGCTTCGTGCAGGCCGTTTTTGTTTTTGTTTAGGTGTTCAACAAATGTTTTGATTCCTCCTTCGTACGCGAATGTTTTGCTCGTGTTTGTTCGCTCATCACTTAGTGTGATGGTTATTCCTGCGTTCAGAAACGCGAGTTCTCGTAGGCGTGATTGAAGGATGTCGTATTGGAATTCTATTGTTTCAAAGATCTCATTATCAGGGTAGAAGGTGACGGTGGTTCCTGTGCGCTCTGCGGTTCCTACAGTTTGCACGTCTCCGTCTGGTGTTCCTCGCTCAAATCGTTGCTCGTAGAGCTTTCCGTCTCGTGCGACGCGCACGACTAGCCATTCTGAGAGTGCGTTGACAACTGATACTCCTACTCCGTGCAGTCCTCCTGATACTTTGTAGGTGTCTTTGTCAAACTTCCCCCCTGCGTGGAGCTTGGTCAGTACCACGGTGAGTGCTGACATGCCGAATTTTGGGTGTTGCGCGACGGGTATTCCTCGTCCGTTGTCGTCAACGCTGAGTGATCCGTCTTTGTGTATGGTGACGTGAATGGTGTCGCAGTGTCCTGCCATTGCTTCGTCAATGGAGTTATCTACGACTTCGTAGACGAGGTGATGGAGCCCTCGTATACCGGTACTTCCGATATACATTCCAGGGCGCTTTCTGACTGCTTCAAGCCCTTCAAGAACGGTGATGTTGCTGCTGTCGTACCCCTTGTCTCCCATACATGTGTGCAGGGGTGCCTTGTTTATAAATATTGGGATTTGTATGTGTGGTACTCGCTTCTTCTCGTGCAGGAATTCGTGTATTTGAGCGCATTACACAACAATAAATATTTACTATATAGAAACTTATTGAGATAAAAAAAGAAGTTATCCGATTGCTCGGCGCACATCCACTGTTTCGCAGCTCATGACTGCGTCCATGTTTTGAATCTCTTTTTCGAGTGACTCGGGACTTCCTTGGCTCTCATCCATTACGAATGTAATCTTAATTGCTTTCAGTCCGAATGCTACTGGTTCGATTTCAACTTTTGTCTCATCATTGCCAGTAAACGTTGCAATCTTCTCTAACGCATCTTTTTGAATTGCCTCAAGATCTGCTTCCACAGCATCGGGCATGATTTTCACGGTAACAACTGCCTTTCCCATGCACTCAAGCAACTGCGTATGATTTAATAACATACCGGTTTTATCTGCTGTATGCTCAACGCAACTTATCTTGATCGTGAAAACGCGGTAACTCTGGTCTTCCTTCATGGTATTTTTGGAAAAAATGAGCAGCTTCAGTTCTTTTTTGATCTTCCCTACAATATTATTGCAGTGGACTTACCTGGTCATGGAAAATCATCTTCTTGCTCCACTTCATCTGTGCTTACCTGTGTACGTGAACGTCTACAAGAAACTCTTAACCACTACAATATCAAGGAGCATGTTCTCTTTGGGTATAGTCTTGGAGGCTATATAGTGGCTGATTTGCTTGCGCACGGGTGGGAGTGTGCTGGAGCTGTGATTTTGAGTGCGGGTGTCAATCTTCCCCGCCTTGAATTGATGGATCGCTTTCACGTGCTCTCGCACGCTCAGCGCATTCTCCCTGAGTATCAAGAACTCTTTGAGCGAGCTGTCGATACGTTTCGACGGTTACATGAGGTTCCTTTCTCTGTGCGTGGAGAGCTTGATGTCTCTGAAGCACTAATGTTTTTGGGGGCGCTTAAACAGGCTGAACGTGCATCTTCGTTATCTTCTGTACGTTGTCCTGTGTTGCTCTTGCACGGTAAAAAAGATGTGGTTGTTCCGTGTGAAAACAGTCATGAGCTTAAAAAACAATTTTCTCATGCGCGTCTTGTTGAATTTGACTCGTTAGACCACGGCTCTGTTCTACGATCAGATCAAGTGCGGTCTGCAATACAAGAATTTGTACACAACCTTAGTTTGGACCAATAAACCCG
>SKXU01000104.1 GCA_007128245.1 Candidatus Woesearchaeota archaeon | reverse complement strand
AGTGGCGCGTCAAAGACGCAACGCTTAAAGCGCTACACGCAAAAGCGACAGAATACCTGCAATCGTTTAAGAGCGCAACTGTTGAGCACGTACGACGACACCTTAACACGCGCGCAGACGCACTCTCCAAACAAGCTGCAGAATCTACTAAAAAGTAGTAATTAATAAATATTCTGTGTGAATTCGCACTGTATGGATACGCGCGTAGCAGACCTTAAAAGACTTTTAGAGACATATAAAACAATAGATGACTTTCCTCGTAATAAATGCAGACTTGTGAGTGAAGACGCGGCCACAAGGCTAGAGTTACAAGTAGTTCGAGGGTGGTGGATAGGACCAATAACCGCTATGCAACCACCACCAAATACTGAGCACTACTGGCTATTTGATACAAAAAAAAGGATACACTACGACATTACTCCGCAACAATTTGATCCGCGCATGCCTGAAATACTCTTCCTACGAGAACCAACTGACCAAGTCATACAACTACGAACAGCACCTACACCTCGAGCGTTGCTACGAGCAGGCATATACGATACGCCACCAGTGAATCCAAGCAGAATAGTCTACCACGGAGTAGAGCTCTATCGATGGACGCTTGAAGATATGCAAGAATCGCGCACACTACGGAAGCGTGCTTCCTGAATCAATAACGATTGATTGACCAGTAATGTGTGGGGATTGCGCAAGAAACACCACGGCCTGAGCGAGTCGCTCAGGAGGAAAAAATTTTTGTGGGTGCATACCACGAATATGCTCTGCGCGCTCATCAGCAGATTTTTGTTGCTGCATCGCCGTATCTACAGGGCCAGGAGCGACAGCATTCACAGTAAACCGCCCATGCAACTCCTGTGCAAGAGAGCGCGTAATGGACTCAGCAGCCGCTTTGGAGGCTGCATACACAAGCGCACCTGGACGAACACCACTGCGATGTCCACGAATACTCGTAACAGAAATAATCACTCCTTGTGATGAGCGAAACGCGTATTCACGAGCACAAGACAAGATACCATATGCGTTGGTGTGCATGCACGCATCAAAGTCTTCTTGAGAAGATAAGATGCCGGCACCACGAAACACGCCAGCATTATTGACTAACACATCTAAACGACCAAAACGGTTAAAGATGTAGGAAAACGCATCCTTAATGCTCGTGTCGTCTCGTACATCAATACGTACACACGCACCAGCAAGGCCTGCTGCAAGTTCTTGAGCCGCTTGTTCATCATCAAAATACCCAAGTACCACGGTATCACCCACACCAGCAAAAGCCTGCGCACACGCACGACCAATACCAATGGTTGCTCCTGTGACAAAAACAATGCGACTCAGCGACCAAGCTCCACGTACGCCTCGTGAAACGCATCAAAGACATCCATGTCGGTCGTGACAGACACAAAATGATGGCGCAACTGCTCAGACACATCCTTGACCTCAGCAGTGTGTTCTTCAAGCATCTGACGATACTTATGCTGGACGCGACGAGTAATAAACGTTCGCAGCTCAGTCTCCTCTTCAGCATCACGCAAAATCACGTCTCCCTCAATAGCAAACGCCTTCTCAACAGGATCCAATACTTGAATGCACAACACCTCGGAGCGACGAAAACGACGAAGGGTCTGACGAATCTCCTGTGTTGAATACAAAAAATCAGAGAGCAAAATAACAACGCTCTTAGACGTGATAAGAGACTTTGCGCTCTCAAGAGAAGCAGTAAATTCAGACTTACCAGCCACCTTTACCGCAGACAAATAATCAAGCAAACTCATCAAATGCTTCGTTCCTTTGCGCGCACGCACGGGGCGCAGCTCCTCAGCAAAGGTTGAGAACTCAAATTTCTCATTATTTTTGAGCGCTAAATACGCAAACCCAATACCAAGCAAGGCAGCGTAATCAAACTTTCTTGGCGTACCAAACTCCATACTCCCTGACGCGTCCAAGATGATGTGCACGGTAACGTTACGCTCCTCTTCGTAGCGGCGCAAATAAAACTTGTCCGTGCGACCGTACACGCGCCAATCAATGTTACGAAAATCATCCCCGGGAACGTAATCCTTGTAATCCTTAAACGTCAAACCAGAGCCCGCAAACGAGGTGTCACGAGCACCTTGGTACTTGGAAGAAACATTTTTTTTGAGCAAGAGACGAAACCGGTCAAGCTGGCGCAAGAAATCAATGCTTACATCAGACTTTTTTTTCATAATTTCTTAATCAGCTCAGCAATCACGTCATCAGAAGACAACCCTTGGCGCTCAGCCTGAAAAGACAACATGATACGGTGTCTGAGCACAGGAAACGCCATGGCATCAACGTCTTTGGAAGAAACAAACTTACGACCCTCAATGAGCGCGCGCGCCTTGGCAGCAAGAATCAACCCAATACTCGCCCGAGGAGAAGCACCGTACTCAATAAGCTCAGGAGTGCTGCGCGTAGACTGCACAAGCTGAACAACGCGGCGCTTAATATCATCCGCGATAGGAACTTGACGCGTAAGCTTTTGGAGTAACAAAATACTTTTTTCACGAAGCAACGTCTGAGGCTTTTTGGACTCAACACTACCCGAGAAACGATTCACGATATCAGTTTCCTCATCAAACGAAGGATACCCCACCAAGATTTTGAGCAAGAAACGATCTGTTTGCGCCTCAGGAAGAGGATAGGTACCCTCTTGATCAATAGGGTTTTGTGTTGCAAGAACAAAAAACGGTGGGCTGAGCGTGAAAGTTTGTGAGCCAACAGTAACCTGCTTTTCCTGCATCGCCTCAAGAAGCGCCGCTTGCGTTTTCGGAGTAGCACGATTAATCTCGTCAGCCAACACAATATTTGCGAAGATAGGACCTTTCTGGAAGACAAAACGCTTTTTCCCCTCGTTCTCCTCAATAATGTATGTGCCCGTAATGTCTGATGGCATCAAATCAGGCGTGTGCTGGATCCGAGAAAACTGCAAGTCAAGGACTTGGGCAAGCGTCTTAATCATCGTGGTCTTCCCAAGCCCAGGATAAGACTCAAGCAATGCGTTTGCATCACACAAAATAGCGACGAGAATCTGCTTTACGACCTCCTCTTGCCCCACAATCACTTTAGAGACTTCAGAGGAAACATTACCGAACGTGTCTTTTAACTTCTCAAGATTCTTGACCTGATCAATATCTGCCATGCTACGCTAACGCACGAAAACATCTTTATAAAAGTATGCTAGCAGTCATCACCACGCACACAACCACTGTAGCGATTAATCAAAGCCAAGTCCGCCTCATCAAAGCGAGGACTCGTAGAGGCTTGCGCAGCAACGGCCTCGGCCTCTACCTCAAAATCACTAAATCGCTGCGGACGATCCTGTACGTCACGCGTCTGCTCAAACGAGAGCACCTGCCCTCCCGTAATCAACTCCACATCAAACGCTTCATCACCAAGATCAAGTACGCGCGCCTCACCAAAGTTAAGCTCGGAACGATTCAGCTCAACCCCAAAAGTCTCAAAAAAGTTCTCTTGGCGAGCATCACCCCACAAAGAGCGAACATCAATTGCAGACAACGGATTATCCTGAATAATAGTTGGTGCAAACGACAAAATGAGAACGGGCATAAAGGCCAAGAACATCACAAAAAGGACTTTCGTAAACACTCTGCGGGCACTAAGCATCGCACCAGCAGACACTGTTTGCAAACGCTTTTGTAAATCAAACATGAGTCCTTGCACCATCAACGAATTATGTGCTTGATGCTCATATGCGGTACGCAAGATCTCATGCACTTCAGGATTCGTCTCCTCAAGCCGCCGCAACGTACTCTTGCGCCACGAGCGAGCCATGCGAAACACCAAAAACACCAATGCAACGCCCGCACTGTAAAGAAACGACATGTTAAACACCGTCAACACAATGTTGAGCGCAAAAAACACGATCGCAGCATTCAACACCTCATTAAGCAACATCGTCTTAAAGACTTCCCACTTCAGCTCGCGAAACAACTTCTTAGGACCAAATACTGCCATTAGCACATCTCCGCATTAGCAAGGTCACGCTCTAAATCACTAATCCGCCGCTGTAGCGAACTAATCTGCGCGTCCCTGCTACTTACTTGCGATTGTAAATCGCGCACCTGACCCTCAAGAGACGACACTTGAGAGCGCAGCTGAGACACCGTGCGATCACGGTCAGCAATGATAGCATCTCGTTGCTGCACTTCTTGCTGTTGATCCTCAAACAACGCCACGGTGCGATCAACGTCTTGAATGTTTTGTTGGAGTTGCGTTCGTGTTTGTTCAAGCTGCGATTCAGTACTTGCAAGTGCAGCAGCACATGAGTCGTACTGCCCAGAAATACTAAAGTACTCATCCTGCACAGAAGTTAATCGCTCCTGATAGAGCACAGACATCGCAGCTACCAACAACACACCAACAACAATGATGATAAGCAAGAAAATATTGACTTGCTTTTTCATAATAGCCATACGTGAAGAAAAGGAAAACGCTCTTTTAAAGGTATTGCTCTTAACGCCGCAACCACACGCGACGCACAACCACCTCAAGCACGAACATAATCAACGCTGCAAGAAGCAACCACCAATCAAGACGTACCTGCTCAATACGAAACATGCCTTGCTGGGTCTTTACGTGCTCAACAATCGCACTCACTTCATCAAGCTCAAAGACCAACCCTTCACCGAGTGATTGCTCAAGCCGAGGATTCATCCCCACACGAGCGAATTCTCGAGGATAATTCACTGCGTACATCGATCCCAAGACAGAAAACACTCCCACACCATCAGGAGTGATCGTTGCAGAATACCTTCCCGCGCCTAAAGCAGAAAATGAGAGTTCATCAGACACAGGAGCGCTCTCAGAAGACACAATCACGGATACAGGCTCATCAACAAAGCCATCAGCAACATCCACCACAAGCGTGTTCTTACGCTCAGGATCGCCAATAAGCCAATTGACTGAGCGAGAGAGTACTTTACTAGAAGGCGCAGAGAGCAACGTCCCCAAATCATTTCCATCAAACGCGGTGAGCGCAGCAACGCGCCCCACACCAAAGTTCCACACCGTCAACGCAGGGTCGCCCCCAATGCTTGTGAGCAATAAACGACTCCCAATTTTTGGAATCACCTGATTGTACCCATACAAGACAGCATTCACATCAAGGTCTTGAGTGATGAAATGGTGCTGATCAAGGACGAAAATGTCGAACGCATCACCCTGATCAATATCTACTGGCTCGCCAAAGAGCACGGACAAACGATTCGCTTGCGTAGCGTGAAAATACGCTCCTCCACCCGCTTGCGCTAAGCGCCGCATAAACTCAGCACCCATCTCAGAATCACCCACCTGCACGGCGTACACGCGACCACCCTGCTGAGCGATACGCGCAGCCACGCGAAGCGCGTTCTCACGGTCTTGCTGGCTTGAACCAATCACGTTAGAGATAAAAATAATGTTTCGCGAACCACTCACGGAAGTAAGCATCTGCCATGAACCCTCAAGGCCCTGCACAAGCTGCGTTGCGCCACTCATGTTTACGCGCGCAACACTCTGCGTGATCTCAGGCTTGTTTTGACCAATACGCTCAATGTCCCTGATAACGCACGCACCCGTACACCCATATGGACTCCACTGAAGAGGATACGTAAACCCGAGAACGCCCAAATTATTCGAAGGATTCAGCTCCTCAATAAGACTGATCGCCAAGGCACGTTGCAACGAGCGCACCTCACCAGTAGCCTCAACAAAACGCCCTTCACCAACTCCCGTACGCTCCCACTCAACACTACCCAACGTAGAACCAGACATGTCGATTGCGACAACAATATTTGCTCCACCAAGATTAGGCGTTCCCGTACCAATACGCACCGGCAAGAGAGTTTCCAACACAGAACCCCTGTAGCCACCCACATCAAAGGAATTCGGACCACCCACCACAAACAACCCATTACCCGCAGTGACAAACTCTTGCAGAGCGGCTTGATCACGAATAGCACTTATGGGGAGGTCATTGAGAATAACTGCGTAGTAGGGCGAAAGATCAGCAGGAATACTTGCGAGCACATCAACGGTGTACAACTCTTCAAGAATCTGCTGTAGACCAGATGGTTTCGAAGATACATACGCGATGCGAGGGCGCTCAACTACTGTGAGCGTGTGAGTGAACTGATTATTTTGGGCAAAGAAATCATCCTCAAGAAGCGCCGCACTCACACGGTATTGTCCTGCGTCAAACGACTCAGCAAACACAAAAGACGTCTCAGACGTGAAATCATTAAAGACTACGCGATCATCAATTTGTACGCGTAGAGGAACAGGATCAGTATGCGTTTTTGAGATACGCACCTCAAACTCCACATCCACTCCCTCAACCGCTTTCTGTGGAGCGACCACAACAACCGCGGCGTCGCGCTCAGCAACAGGTAAACGAACCGCGTTCACCGTAGCATTAAGCGTGGAAGCAAAAAAAGCCACGTCAGAAAGAGAAGCGCCATGCGTTACGTGCCCATCACTAATAAGGAGCACGTTCTCCCCAAGACCCAGATGGGAAAGAATAGCATCCCCTAGTGCTGAGCGCTGACCTTGACTTATGGTACGCACACGCACAGGAGCAGCGGCTCGCAACTCATCAAGAAACGCGGCAACGCGAGAAGTGTCAAGAACACTCATTGAATCACTTTCATCAATAAGCACGAGCAATTCAGGGTCTCGCGCAGAATACTGCTCCACCTCAAAAAAGGGTTGCGCAAGCGCAGCAAATATTAACACGAAAATAAGCGTGCGCGAGAGCACGAGCAACACGCGCAAGCGGCGCTGGCGCACCACATGCTTTTCTTGGGCAAACGCATCAGACACCCAACGCCGGCGCATAAGCCAATAAAACACGAACAGCACAGCCACCAACACCATAAACATCCACGGATACGCAAACACTATGCATCACCTCGCCACTTCAGATACGCAATTTCAGCCAGTAATAACAGCACGAACAAGAACACCACAAAGCGCGTAATATCCTGCTCGGACGTCGATGATTCCACCAAGAACCCGTCAACCGTGGAGTCGTCAAGCACAGGAATGCTCGTGTCAGACACGCGAGGATGAAGCACGTTAGCAACAACAGGTCCTTGCGCAGTCTCATACACGCCCTTACTCGTGAGCAGCACCGTGCCAGAAGTCTGCCTGCCAGAAGGAGTAGTTACGTGTGATGAAGAAAGTAATTGCCCTGTAGCAAGGTTGAGATCAGCAGGGGATCGTCGGTCAAGCAGCGCATTTACTGCGGTGCGCCAAAACACAGGATACAACGGATCTAACGAGAAGCTCGCCTCAGAAGGAAGACCATAATACAACGCCCGACCCTGACCGACAGACGCCAAAGAAATAAGAGGAGAACCATCGCTTGCTCGCGCAAGTACTTGCTGAGGTTCACGCTCAGAAACCACGACGTACTCAGGAGTAAACCCGAAGTCAAACGGCGCAAAGCGCGCAGAATCTTGCGTGTTTATCACAGGAGAAGATTCTCCCTGTCCTTCATATGAGAGCAAGAGCACTTCATCTAATCCAAGACTAAACACACTATCCTGAGCCATCACAATCACTGCCCCGCCAGCGCGCACACGAGCCGCTGCTTCACGCACGGTGCGACCAACTAATAACTCGGGGTCCACCTCATAAAAAATTACGAGGTCATGAGAGACGTCTACGAGCTGTGGCGGAGTGTTTATCTCAAACTCAAACGCGAGCGGCGTTGACCGCTCAATGCTGGAGAGGGCAAAGTACAAAAAACTCGAATAAAAATCCTGGTTTGTCACAACAAGCGTGCGCACAGAGCGTCGAGCATCAGTGAGGATGAGTGCCTGATCATCAAGCGAGAACGCATCTCCCGTATCAATACGTACCTGCGTGGTGCCCGGAGGAGTGACAAAGCGCCACTGAGCCACATCACGAGCACGAATAGGCAGATCCGTGCACGAATCACCCACGCACGCCTGGACGGTGCGGTCCTCATCAAAATAGTTTTGTACCTCAACGCGCGTTTCAGACTCTCCCACAACAATATCCACAATACCAATGTTCTCTGCAGACATACCAGGAGTACCTACTTGGCGAATAGAAACATCAATGCCTTGGCTGCGCAGCGTAGCAAGAGCGGCGCGAAAATCATTATCTTGATCAGTGTCTTGAAACGTTGAGATAACCACAACACGTCCGCCTGCAGAAGTAAATTCTTGAGCTGCAAGAATGCTTGCGGATAACCGCACGGGCTGATGGCTTGGCCGCCACGAAGAGATATATTCGCGAGCGCGATCAGCAGAAGCATCCTCAACGCCGACACGAGGAACGCTTCCCGCAAGAAGAATCGTGTTTGAGCGACCCACCGATTCTCGCGCGAGGGCTTGCGCTTTTCGAAAACGCTCTTGACCGCCCTCTACTGCGTACAACGCAGCACTATCATCAAGCACGATAACCGTGTCAGACGCTACTTGCGTGTGCGGCAACGTCAAAAACGGCTGCGCGATAGCAGCAATAAGCAAAAGAGCGCAGAGCACATGCAGAAACAATAAGAATTCACGAAACAGCGCACGAAACAATGAATTCAGCTTGCTTTTATCCTTGTCACGCATCAAAAACATCAGTGATGGAATAGTTTGACGAGTGGGTTTTGGGCGAATCAAATACACCGCAATAAGAGGGATGAGCACCACAGCAGCAATAAGCCGCGATGGGTGCATAAACCACGAAGAGAAGACCTCAAACATCTAGACAACTCCCACAACTCAACACGCCTTTGAACTCCACAGTGCACAACGGTGACTGGAGATTTTTAAAGGTTTATGCTGACGCCTTTTTTCAACAGATTTAAATAGTAGTATTCACTACTTTACAGTACTATGAAAAACTTGTATGTCTACCTCTTCGTACTCGCACTCATCGGCAGCATCGCGATCGCGCATGATAGCGCGGCATGGGTTGTACACCAACCCGGCGTAAGCAACATCCAGCCAGTCTGGACGAGTTCACCATACGCATACAATCCGCACCACCTACAACAACCACGGCACCCCGTTGCATGGCAATCACCACGACCATCAGGATACGGCCTGGTACAACAAGGACCTGCGTACAGTCCACGAGCAGTAGTCTATGAAGACCCGCGATTCGTAGGACACCAAGTACACTGGGGATCCCCCGTGCGCTACAGCGCAATCACCGGACAACCACGAGTACCCCCGCAACAACGCGTCATGTCCCAAGAACGATACGTACCACTAAATGCACAACGCTACACACCACAAAACACTAACCGCCTACCCACCTTGTGGGAGCGGCAAAACACGTGGTACGGCACCTGGAGTAGACACCCATGAGAATCCATCTTGGAGTACTGCTCGCACTCCTTATTATGCTTCCTGCAGCAACTGCCTGGAGCACACACCACACCACACGATTCTGGTATGATGACCACAGACACCACGGACCAATCTTTGCATCAAACCTGATCGTTCCTGGACAAACATTCTACCACTACACGCCTCCACGGCGCATCACGATAAACCCGCACCACACACAAGCACTCTGCCAATGGAACTGCGCTCCACACACAAGCACGCACAGACCCTATATCGTCATTACAAATCAGCACATATCTCAACCATCAGGACCAACCTACGCCATCGCGCACCACCAACACCGCGTAGTACAAACACCACAACCTGCTGCACGATCAACGACCAGCACAGTGTACCACACGCACTACCACCACACACAACCAACACACCACGTCCACAACCACTACTGGTAATGTAATGAGGCGATATGTTCTCACAGGACACCTCTACACACCAGAACCACCGAGCACACACGAACTGGGCGGCAGTATCGATATCGATCAAAACACCATAAAAGGACTTCTCACCATAGATGATGACCTGCAATCAGTACGAGGATTCGTATTTGATACAAAAAAGTACTGTATGCAAAAAGTGTTTCCTGAGCGCACACAACTCATTGTACTTTCATATGAAGGAATAAACGCGCGCACACTAGTCGTAAAACAAGACGGAGAACACATCCCTGGAACATACACAGGAGTGCACGCAAAAACCAATAAACACCCAAACATCATGATGGCTTTGGAGCTTACAAAACAGTTCAGGAAAACGTGCACAGACCGCGTAACATTTACCCTTACCAAAACGCAGTAGGCCACCAGCCGGACGCGTCGTGCACGCTAGAGCCAACAAACACATCCGCTGTGTTGTCTAGTAATCAACAAAAAGCACATATGAAATTGTCGCATCAACGAAATCAGTTTTTAGGATTCTGCTGAATCACTGGTTGCGTACTCTGCTGTGCAGGAGCAGAAGCAAATGCTTGGTTGCGCTGAAACATATTTGCGCCCACCAAACCTTCTGATTGGTTTTGCAAAGGAACGCCCATAAACTCTGCGAGCTGCTCGCACGCCTTGAGCACACGACTCTTCCCAATCATACTCAGCAGACCACCTACTCGACGCGTATTCATCACAAGCACTTCCTCACCTGTTTGCAATATCAACTGCATTTCTTCATGCGTAGACGTGGAAGTACTTCGACGACCACGAGAGGTAGTGTTAACATTCACTGATCGAAAACGCACGTAACGAACAGCAGCAACATCAGCAAAAGCGAACTCTCGCTTGTTCTTACGAATAATTCCTTTTGCCTCAAGAACAACAGTCGCACCAGCTTTGTTCGCTGATACTTGCACGCGCTGCCAAAACAGTATCGTGGCAAGTCCTATTAAGATAAAAATAACACCCATGACTCCTGGTAGCTCCAACGTGAATCCGGAGGCAGCCAAGAGCACAAAACCAATCAATGCAAAAACCGCTCCTCCCAATAACATACCCACATTGTAATACGTCAAACTCAACTCAGAATCAGATACGTGAACTTTCATAGCATCTTACAAAAAAACTCCTATATAAGAATTGCTCTTAGCACTGCTCAACGCGCTCATACGGATCAATGCCCGCCTTTGAAACAGCAACGCCGCCGCTTTGAGCAAACACGCGCGCACCAAGCAGCGCAATCATCGCACCATTATCCACTAAGAACTCGTTTGGAGGAGCAAAAAACTCTACCCCACGATCAACACACATCAAGCGACACATCTCTTGTAAGCGAGCATTACACGCAACCCCACCACCAAGCACCAGACACTCTTTGCCTGTGTGCGCAAGCGCTCGCTCAGACACTTCAACAAGCATGGCAAACACAGTCTCCTGCACAGAAAATGCGATGCCCTGCGCAGAAGCACCAGACTCAATTAGCCGCTTCACCGCAGTCTGCATACCAGAAAAAGACACATCCATACCCTTCACAGAATACGGAAGCTCAATGAGCGGACCAGAATACTGTTTAGCAAGTTCCTCAAGCTGTGGACCACCAGGAAAACCCAACCCCAGCAAACGAGCAACAGTATCCAAGAAATTACCCACGCCAAGATCAAGCGTTTCGCCAAAAACGCGATACGCACCGCCCTCGCGGGCAAGCACTTGTGTGTTCGCACCAGACGCGTAGAGCAGTGAAACATCATCACGACCAGAGAGCACCCGCCCAACCTCTAGGTGAGCAACACAATGATTCACACCCACCAACGGAATACTATGCCGCAGCGCAAGGCTGCGAGCAACCCCCGCCCCAATACGCAACGCATGACCAATGCCCGGACTGCGAGAATACGCAACGAGACCAACATCAGGCACAGACGCCCCTGCCTGAACGAGCGCGTCAGAGAGCACTGAGGAAAACACGTTCATATGATGCTCAGAAAGCTTGGCAGGAATGAGCCCACCAGACGTTGTAGTGTAGGTGCGGCGAACATTAGCGAGGACCTGTGGCTGCTCAGCAGCTTGCATACGCACGATAGCCACACCAAACGTGTGCGCAGTACTCTCAATACCTAAGACTAACATGCCACAGAGAAGAACGTCTGATTAGATAAAACTACTGTACTGTAAGGATTTTTTCAACGTACCGTCTCGTACGCGGCCCATGTAACTCCTGATTAGGACCCCCATGATACCTCCCGAATGCTCCTTCAAGATCTCCACGAAAGGCAGCAAGATTCAGATACATCAAACCACCTGCCAACGATTTGTGTGGATCAAAAGGCTCGTGAATATGAGACAAAACCTCATATGGAAGCGCATCCTGCAACACCGCATTTCGAGCAGCAAGCAACAGCGCCGCATACGTGCTGTCCTCATCAAGACCCATAAGGCATGAGAGCTCTGACTTAGAAGCAGTCCGTAACCCCACAGAACGAGCAGCCAAAGGTCTTAACTGAGAAAGCCCAGCAGCATCGCCACGGAGCGCTAACGGATTATAGCTGCTCTCGGAAAAGATCCATCGAGACAATATCTGAGAATTATCATGCTCAGCAAAGTATTCCTTCACAAACTCCTCACCCATCGGGCGGTCCTGCGTTCTCACACGAGAAGGCAAGTCAGCAACGCACTCTTGATACTGATCAACAACAGTGTAGGGAATACGATTACCAAGCTCCATGTCACGAGATTCAGAAGAGGATATAGGCGCAGCTAATAAGGCCGCAATCCCCAGCATTCCAGCAGTCCATCTCCTAGTATGTTTCATCATAAGAACAACAAAAAAAGAACAATTTAGCGTTTATAACACTTATGAAAACGAAAACTACATTACAAACCAATCACATTAATCAAATAGAAGACGTATCATAGTGAAAAGCATCTTTTCCAGCGTTAATATCGGCTTCAACACGCCTTATCAAGGAGTAAATCATGGCTTTAAGAGCGTCGACCTCAGAGAGCAAAAACTCCGCAACATCATCATGCATGTACGCAAGATCGCGACACAACAACACCAACACCTCAACCTCACAACACGAGCCATACGCATAACCCAAGTGATTACGCATGACCTTTTGCGACCGAGAACCCGCACCCTCAGCAATGTTAAGCGGAATAGACAAGAGCGCACGACGCAACTGACGATACATCTCCCGATCATCAGAAGGAATCAAAGACTCCGCAGAAGGATAACACTCACGAACAAAATCGTACGCCTTCTGAAAAATAGCGAGTTTACGATAATCACGACCCATAACACCCATCAAGAAACGAGTATTCAAAACAGTAGCGGACGTGAGGCAGAAAAAACATGTGTAAGAAAGGAAGAATATACGAGAAAAAAAGAAAAAAAGACAGAGAGAAAAGAAGTCGTGCAAAGAAAATACAACCAACACAATCGATAGGTGCGATCAACATATTGACCAACCTGTTGGAAACTGCGGGCTAAACACCTCGCCGAAGCTTGGTGCGCACACCCCAGTCCCATCAACCGCGTGTTCTGCGCGGGGTTGTGTTATCTCTTTTCGAGGGCCGCTTCGTGCTTAGATGCTTTCAGCACTTATCGGTTATCGCGTAGCTGCCCGGCCTGCCCT
>SKXU01000045.1 GCA_007128245.1 Candidatus Woesearchaeota archaeon | reverse complement strand
GTACGAAGGATATCTATCTATGATGCAACGCCGAGAAGAAGCTGCTATGACACGTATGGGTCAGGTGCGTGAGCGCCTGCGAGAAGCGATTAATCGCGCAAGCACGATTGGCTCAGAACAAGAGATGAACATGCAAAACATCACTCGCAACCTCTCAAAACTCGTTGAAGTACTACGCAGAGCACACCGAGGACTGGATTACCCGCCAAGACAGCTCACGCTTGAGCATCTTGGTAACGTTGAGCACGAATTTGACCGACACGACTGGATGAAAGAGTAGTTCTTCAAAGCACCGATCATCACAATAAAAGAACTGCTTGGTTCAGTGTATAACAGACGCGCACCCTGCTTCAAGCCGAAAGTTTGTTCCCCAAGAGAAGATATTGGGTATTTTGACACTATGCACTTCAAACCAGCTCGAAAAACATATAAATGCACATATTGTAACTATTGTAAATATAACACAAATGATGAATAAACGAATCCCTGTTTCGGAAGAACGGTGGAAAGAACTTGGAAAGCTAAAAGAAGCAGGACAGACATACGACGAGTTGATGAAAGAACTGATACAGGCACGCAACCGCCTCGATCTCGCACGCAGAATGGACGCTGCAGACAGAGGAGAAGGCGAATGGTTCTCTCTTGATGAAGTATAATGACGTATACTTTACGCGTATCAAAGGAAGCAAGAGATTTTCTGGCTTCCGTGGACAGTAAAAGCAAAAATATCATCAAGAGCAACCTCAGAAAGCTGACTTCACCATATCCAGGGAGAGGATCTGGCGACAAAGAGCGACTCGTTATCGCAGGCAAAGACAGATACCGACTGCACATCGGAAGAACATACACCGCGTTCTACACCATTAATGAAGATGAGAAAACAGTTCGTGTGGTGGAGATACTAACGATAAAAGCAGCGCACAAGAAATACGAATACTGACATATTTCAAGCCGAAAGAAAAGTTGAAACAATGCCTTTAAGGCACTAAAATCCCCCCACCCGGATTTGAACCGGGGACCTGTCCGTAACCGCTGGTCGCATGTCATTCACGGTCCAAAGACCTTGTCTTGCGATGCTAATTAGCTACAGCGGACCGCTCTAGCCAGTCTGAGCTATGGAGGGTTAGAGTATGAAAACACGAAACGATTTATAAAGGTTGGTGCAGAAAAAAGCGTATGGCACGAAAAATCCATTTGCGAGCAGACGCAGCCCTCGCACGCATCCAGCGAGAACTCTCATTTAGCCTCATAAACCCTGACAACGCTGACACAATCAAAAAAAAATTTTTACGAAAACCGTTTAATCCCGAGTTTACATACGCAGACAAACCAGACACCACACGTATCCGAGAAGAACTTAACGCCATAAAATGCGGCAGGACGCTGCTGGGAAAACTCTTGCACGAAGAGCGAGAAGAACTCCTACGAAAATGCGATCTCATTGACGCTATCGGAACACCAGACATCACACAAACCTGTGCTGCAGTGTATGGCGCACCAGACAAGAAACTCGTGCAAAAAGCGTACGAGCTCCTCGCGCTCACAAAAAGCCCTAAAGACGTAAAGATTCGCTATGAAGAAACACGAGCGATTATGAAACACACCTTCACACTTCTCGGGTTTTCATACACCATCAAAAAAACGCAGCTCGTAACAAGCGCAGCGCTCAACCCCACAAGGCGCGTGCTTGAGCTGCGAAAAAAAGAGCGCTTTGGAAAGCTCTACGCATACCGCCTCGCAGTACACGAGATAGCAACGCATGCGCTGCGCGCAGAAAACGGTCGACAACACGAACTCAGTATTTTCTCACGCGGACTACCCGGATATCTCGCCACAGAAGAAGGCCTTGCGGCGTATAACGAAGAGCGCGCAGGAGTGATGACCACAGATATTCTTCGCAACTACGCAGGACGCGTCATCGCAGTACACCTCGCGCAAGAACAAGACATGGTAGGAGTGTACAAGACACTCAGAAAACACTTCGACAAAGAATCAGCCTTCAAACTCGCGCTACGAGCTAAAAGGGGTCTTGGCAGCGGAGCAGACATGGGAGGGTGCACAAAAGACTATGTGTATCTACACGGATACCTCGCAATCAAACACTACGTTGCAAGCGGAGCAGACCTGAAGACGCTGTACACAGGAAAGATCGGTCTTGAACACATAAAAAAATACTCCAAAAAACTCCCTCAACCAAAATACATCCCAGAACCAGTGATTGA
The DNA here is from genome assembly GCA_007128245.1 of Candidatus Woesearchaeota archaeon. Taxonomy (GTDB): domain Archaea; phylum Nanobdellota; class Nanobdellia; order Woesearchaeales; family SKIA01; genus SKIA01. The sequence continues at coordinate 1,510 of SKXU01000045.1, read as the reverse complement.
ATGGGTACGGCACGCCCTGCTCACAAGCTGATAGAACCCCGCTTACAGTAAGCAGAGTTCAGCAAACAGCACCACAACCTCTAAAAAGAACGCAACCATCAAACCTCCATGAAAATTGCTATAGCATCAGACCTACACGATAACACACAACAACTAGAATGGTTTCTTAAGGAGTGCCAGAAGCGAGAAATCACACACTGCTACTTTCTTGGAGACCTCATCAGACCCACATTAGCAAAAAAATTATTTGAGCAGTTGCAAACCCACTACATATTTGGAAACAATGACGGAGACAAAGTGCGCATCCTCAAGTTCCAAACAACAAACACCACAATCGCAAACGACTGCTTTGATGAAATAACAGACCAACACGTCTTTCTCACCCACTACCCACTCCTTGCCCGCAACGCGGCTGAAAGTGGCAGATACAAAGCAGTGTTTTACGGCCACGACCACCAAAAACACGAAGAACACATCGGAGACTGCCTACTTGTCAACCCGGGAGAACTTGCAGGACACCTCACAGGAATAGTATCGTTTTACGTGTGGGACCAAACAACCAACACAGGAGAATTCATTACGCGACCAAACACCCCGTAACCACCTCAATACGTTGGAGCACACCAATTTTTTGGTCGCAAAAGAACTTCTTCTTGCAAGAGCACATTTAGAGGCGAAGGCCTATATGTTTCGTCAAGGAAAGGATTTTTTGCTAACAACACCATTGAGCTATGAAACGAAGGATTGCCAGGACTGTGTAACACTGTTATTAGGTCACCGTTTTGAGAAGCAAAAAATGGTCCTTTCGCAAGCGTGTAAGACACTTCTTGATCGTAGAGCGGATACACCATGCGCGTGCGAGCAGTAGAGCGAGAACTTCCGGGAAAACATTCATTCACAGCAAGGTTTGAGAAACAAAACCCCAATACCACGTCTTCAGTATCAGAAGATACTGCAGCAATAACCTCCTGCAACCGTTCAACAGACCGCTCAAAAGACGGAAGTCTCCGATTGTACCTATCAGACCCGAGCAAGTGTAGTTGATCATTGCTTTTGTCGTGTTCAACGCGCACAACTCCACACACGACTATTCACCTTTTGCCATCGCCACTTCATTTGAGTGCGACGTTCTCTCACGACCAGAAGGCAAGTCATACTTAACCTTCACGGCAGGCAACGTGACATCACCAACAAGCTTAAGAGGCGTCTTTACGCGATAGGAAATGATACGCTCCTCAAAAGGCTCGAGCTGGTCGACATCCCAACGAATCAGCGTCCCCTGATCTTTCTTCTTAGACACCTTCGTTGGCTTTACTGTACCAATAGAATCCTCTTTAACGACATCAGCCATGCCGCTAATCCGGTCGATGACGCGCAAGTTTCTCATGGTCTTAGAAGACCGATTCATAATAAATACGCGCACCTTAATCTCTGAGACCCCATCATCAGGAGTTCCTGCAAGAACCGCCTCTTTACCAACCACCACAGGACTTCTGAATAAGAAATATCC
>SKXU01000062.1 GCA_007128245.1 Candidatus Woesearchaeota archaeon | reverse complement strand
TGAATTCTTATCAGAGGTCTCTTTGAATCTTAAATCAGGTCAAGGAATGGAAAAAGCGCTTTCGCTCGCAGCAAAACAAGATTACGGCACGCTCTCAGATGAGATGTTGCGGGTTGCTGCGCGCATGGAGCTTGGGTTTGATTTACAGTCGGGTATTGAGAGCTTTGTGGAAAGTTATCCTTCTGATTTAATGAAGGATACGTTCGAGTTGATTCTTATTAGTCTTCGCCGAGGTGGACAAACGCCTCGCCTTATCGACCGGCTCGTCTTGAACATGAAGACGCGCAGGAATTTGCGCGATAAGATTGTTGCAAGCGTAGCAAACTATCGTATCTTTCTTGCAACAGTTACTGTGCTTATTGCTCCTGCGATGATGGCGTTGTCATATCATGTTATTAGTCTTATTCGCTCCATCACCACAGAAGTAATGCAGGTAACGCAGCAAGCAACTCTTCCGATTTCTGTTGCTGCCGTGCGTTTTGAGGACACTCACTTTATCGTGTTCTCAATGCTCACGCTCTTTGCGATATCAACGTTTTCGTCTTTGATTGTCACCTATATTCGTAACGGAAACATCAAGGGTGGCTCAAAACAACTCATGTTTTATGTGCTCTCAAGTCTTGCTGCGTACGGTTTCTTTATGGTAGTCTTTGCACAGTTTTTCGTGTTGTTTCAAAACTGAAGGCGTAATTATTATATAGACACGACACTCATCCCGTTTCATGGGGGATTTTACGTACGAACACTTGTTTGACGTGGTTCAGCGAGAGCGCAAACGAGAGGAGTTGCAGCAGTTACAAGAGGATTTTTATGCGCAAGCTAATGGGTATGTGTCTTCGCAAACCCATATTCTGCGCAGTTTTGACGTGCTCTCTGACGGGGCTGAAAAGGTGCGTCAGCAACTGCACAACGCCAAAAAACTGCTTAAAGAATTGTATGATCGTCGTGAAAAAAAGATTTTGCTCCTTGCGCTTAACAAAGCAAAGACGAATAGTAATATCATTGATACGTCAGCGTTGCTCCCGCAAGAGCATGCATTGTTTGAGCAGATCGTGTCCTTGCTTGGCTCTGCGCGCGTGGATTGTATGGCGACGCCGGCGGCAAGTCCTCCTCCACCCGCTCCTAAAGAGGGTGTTTCTGTGCGCATCACAGGTGATGTGCCCAAGTTTATGGGTGCTGATCAGACGACGTTTGGTCCGTACAAGCAGGGCGATACCGCAACGCTTCCCGAGCGCATTGCTGAGATCTTGGTCAAGAAGGGCCGTGCTGAGCACGCATAAGTATAATAATGGTGTTCTCTTATCTTGTGTATGGAGGATGTGTTAACCAAAGTGTTTCATGAAATGCCTGCTGAGCAGGTGTTTTTTCGTATTGGTGGGGTGCTGTATCCATCGTATGATGTGATTGTTTCTATTCACAAAGTTCTTGTTTCTGTTTATCAAGGTGTAGAAGATGAGATACGTGTGGCTGAGCCCTTGCACGTAGCGAACATTGAATTTGCAATTAAGGCAGCGCAATATATGGGTGTTGACGGCTCTCAAGAGGCAATCATACGAGCAAAGGCGGCTTGTTTGCTTGAGCGGTTATGCACTGCTCACGGTTTTTATGATGGGAATAAGCGAACTGCCTATGTCACGTTCATCTTATTTTTGATGATTAACGGATGTGCAGTGCATATATCGATGAGTGATTATCTAAGGCATGTGCAATTGCTTAAGAGAGTGAGTTCGAGAAAATCAGGGAGCAAACAAAGCGTGCAAGAGATTTTACACTGGCTAGATTCACAGAAACTAGTGTTTGGAAAGTTCTCTGAGTAGAGCATCATTTTCCTGTATGATCCTCTTGAGTTCTTTAGCAATATTTTTTTTCACAATCACTTCTGCCATCCTAGTGCAAAGTATTTATGGTATTTAAGCATTGCCTGTTGCTTTAAGCACGCATAAGCTTTATAAACACCTCGATATTCGCCCTCTACATGAAGCTTCCTAAACAGCAGAAAAGGCATTGTCCGCACTGTAACGCGCATCATGAAGTAGTTGTTTCTCTTGCTAAACGAAGAGGAAGAAACCAGACGCGCCCGCTCAGCCGTGGTTCAAGAAATCGTTTGAAACTTCGTGGGCTTGCTCGTGGACATGGGAACACTGGTCGCTTTTCTAAACCAGCTGTAGCTAGCTGGAAGATGACGGGAAAGAAAGTCACGAAGAAAACTGATTTCCGCTACCGGTGTAAGAAGTGCCAAAAGACCCACACGCAACACAGTGGTTTGCGCGCAAAGAAGGTGGAGATCGTATAGATTCGTATGGTGCGGCACAAGGATGGCTGGCCGGATGAAGGGGAGCTGGTCATTGCTACTGTAACAAAAATTCAGTATCACTCAGTATTCTGCAATCTTGATGAGTACAGCAAGTCTGGGATGATGCACATCTCTGAGATTGCTCCTGGACGCATTAAGAATATTGGTGAGTACGTTAAGGAAGGAAAAACGCTCGTTCTCAAAGTACTCAAGATTGACAAAGACAAAGGACACATTGATTTGTCTTTGCGTCGAGTCACTGAAGCACAAAAGCGCCAGAAAGCGTCTGAATTAAAACAACAGCAAATTGTGGAGAACATTGCTAAGCAACTCACAGAAAAAGGGCATAATGGGGAGAAGATACTCTCGGAGCTCGAAAAACAATTTTCAGAGTACCATTCCGTCTATGATGCCTTCATGGATGTCGTGGAGGATAAAACGAGTATTTCTGGGTTTGACAAGAAGCTCACAGATGAGATCGTCGCCGCAATTAAAGAGCGTCTTAAACCCAAAGCGGTGCGTATCAAAGGAGAATTTAGCATTCATTCATGGGATCCTCAAGGTGTGGAACGTATTCGTGAGGCCTTCTCTGACACGCACGAGACAGTACGTGTTTCGTATGCGGGCGGAGGGCGCTACACCGTTATTGTTGAGGATAAGAATTACAAACATGCTGAGGAGACGCTCAAGCACCTTCGCGAGCACGTCAAAGAGCACGTTCCGAACGCAGAAGTGGTGTTTGAGCGCACGGACAAGAAATGATTCTTCTCAAATGTACTGGCTGCGGAGAGTACACGCTTGATGAGGTGCACTCTTGCGGTCAAAAAGCAGTGTCTCCTAAGCCCGCAAAGTATAGTCCTGATGATCGGTACGCAAAATATCGTCGTATCGCAAAAAAGCGTCAAGGACTCCTTTGAGGGTAATCAGCGGTAATGATGGGTTATGTGCACGTTACGATGGTATAGAACTTATCTGCGAGTTCAAATCCTTCGCGTAACTCGGCTGCTTGCGCACTCTCAGGATCGGATGTGTGCGCGCGTCGATATGCTCGTCTCATCTCCACAAGAGCGCGCCTCACTGAAACGATGTGTCCTTTTCCTGCATCGTATTGTTCGAGTCGGTACACAAACGTCCCCCACAGAGTAGGTCTCCACTCGCCCGCACGCAGATACCTATCTTGCATGCACACTGTGTTTCCTACTCGCTTTTTACCTAGCGTTTCTTGCAGTAAATCAGTAAGCATTGTCTGAGCACCCGCGTCTTGCTTAAAAACTTTCACTACTTTTAAAAAGGTCTTCTCGCACATCATCACATGATGAGAGGTGGACAAGTCAGTATCGAGTACTTGCTAATCACTGCATTTAGTTTTTTATTGCTCATTCCCTTGCTCATCTTGTTTTATGTCCAGTTTGATGCCTTGCAGTCAGATGCGGTGAACCGACAAGCCCTTGCCGCTACATCCACGTTAGTGCAAGCTGCTGAGCGCGTACACATGGCAGGACACCCCAGTCAGGAGACTGTTTCAGTACGTATTCCTGCTCACGTCGCGTCGTTTCGGGTGCTTGATGACGCTATCGTCCTCACTACTGAACGTGGCCTTGCGCGTGATATCGTGACGTTTTCTGACTCAATATTCGTTCCTAATCATCCCTCTCTGAGTACTCAGCAAGGGCTGCAGCGGTTTGTGGTGAGCGCGACCCCTGATGGAGTACGGGTTACGCAATGAGACGAGGACAGGTCGCTACGGAATTCTTGTTAGTCATGGGGTTTGTCGGGTTTGTCTTGTTTGCGTACTTGCTCATTGCGCTGACGTTGCAACAAGATGCTATTGCTGATGAGCAACAAGTAGCTGCTGAGCGCCTTGCGGCTCAGATTCGACAAGAGCTCGTGACTGCTTCTGTGGTCATGGATGGCTATCGCCGAGAATTCAGTATTCCTGAAGCGGTCAGAAACAGGCCTGTTGAGGTGTTGGCGCGTCCTGCTGCCGTGATTGTGCGCGTGGGTGATCAACAGTTTTTTATGCGCACACCCGCGTATAATGGGAGTCCGCAAACAGGTGTGAATGTGTTGCGTAAAGAGGATGGAGAGGTGTTTTTTGAATGAAAGCACAAAGTTATGCCTTAGACTTAATCCTTGCTGTGGTGTTTACGAGTATCATTGCTGTGGTGTTATTGCTCGTATTTTATCAGCCCCCAAGCGTTTCGCAGCAACAAATCGATGCAAAAGCGCTCTCATCTGCCGTGCTCCTCGCATACCCTTCCTCGTACACCCAAGATACCGTTCTTTCTCCTGGGTTTGTGGTGAATCAGCGTCTAGACCTTGATGCATTCGCAGCGTTTGAGAGTCTTCCTCACGTGCTCGTCAAGCAGCTTGTTGGTATTGAGTCTGACTTCTTAGTGACGGTAACGGATGCTCACGGCCTCTTCTTGTCCGCAGGAGTTGCTCCCACTGACGCGTCTGATGTGCATGTCGTGCGTCGCTACGTCGCGCACAACGGTTCTATTGCTACTGTTGAGGTGATTGCATGGCAGTAAAGAAGGGGTTTTTACTCACGATTGATGCATTATTAGCATCAGCATTGTTTATCACCGCATTTATCCTACTCTTTTCTGTGCAAGTCGTTGTTGACGACACGTTTTATACGCAGCGAGCTTCCCAAGACATTATTGCGTCACTTAACGCTATCAGCGCTGACGAGTACGTCGCGCACTACCCTGCGCTTCAAGAAATCCTTGATAACACCACACTCTTAGGCTCTGACTCCGTCTTATATGCGCTCAGCTTATTGTACGTCACTGCGGATCCGCGCCTTGATGGTCTTGCGCAGTCATTGCAAGACCACATCCCGGATGATTTGTGGATTTTGTTAGAGATGCGCACAAGTCAAGGAACGAGCGTGCTCTATGAGCAGACCGTTCCTGTCTTTGAGCGTGCGCGCTCTGTTGCGCGCCAGCAAATAACAGGTATTGATGAAGGACAGCCCGTTGCGGGCTCGTCAAGCACGGCGTATCTTACGCGGTTGCGTGACAAGCAGACGCGTAGCTTTACGTATTTTGGAGGGTTTGTCGGGCAAGGAGAGATTACTACTCAGCTCGCGCTGCCTGCTGATGTTGATGGGCGCATGATTGAGCTCGTGGCTGAAATCGATATCGTCCAGACCGCTCGTGTGTACGTAAACACCAATTTTTGTGGGGAGTACACGCCCTCGCAGCCAGTGACTATTCCTGATACCTTCGACCTTGTTGATTGCATACCCTATCTTTCTGCAGGCGTGAACTCTATATTGCTCTCTTTTGATGATCTCACCAACGCTTCTGTGCAGGGAGGGTTTATTCGCGCAACCTACACCACTGACACATTCACCACCAACCCTGACTTAACGACTACCACGTATCGCTTCCCAGGTATTGCGGGCGTAGTGAATTTGTATGATGCGTTTATTGTGCCTGCTCCGATTGAGGAGATAGAGGTGTTTTTGCACTACAACAACCCTGATCCTACTGTGCGTGCATACCTTGCGTTTGGTGAACTCACGGTGTTTGAGAGTAATCAGACTGGTGATGTGCAAGTAACGTTGACAAATGAGGACTTATTCGCTGCTGGCGTTGACTTCTCACGCTTTGAGAATACTACGGTGCCGCTGCGGTTTGCGGCGTTTAATGCTGCGACAGAAACCGTTCTTGGCGGGAATGCTGATGTCGTGTTAGTCACTGATTATACTGCGAGCATGATGAAAAGTATTAGTTCGTGGGATCAGGGAAACGTTCAGGGAGGACAAGCTGCTGTGCGCGCGTGCGATCACAGAATTTTTGGCAACCCTGATATTCGTCGCACACACCTTGCTCGCTGTCTTGATAAGGAAGTCCTTGATATCTTATTTGAAACTCCTGGGAATCGTTTGTGGCCTGTGCACTTTGTGAATGAGGTGGTGCATTGGTATAATAATCCTGAGGATCCTGAAGCCCTAGAAGGTTTTTTTGAGACCTTCACACAAACATTTCCTCAGCAAGGAAGTGGCAAGACATGTATTTCTTGCGCTCTTGCTCAGGCACATGAGATTTTTGCGGAGCAACCATCTGACCGCCCAAAATTTGTTATTTTGATGAGCGATGGTCTGCCCACGCACTGCTCGGACGCTGGCTGTGAGCAGGGTTTGAGCACGTCATACGGGGCCATGTATTGTGAGGGGTTGTGCGATGTTTCTGGGCAGAATTGTAATCAGTTTGCGAACTTGTGTGAAGACACGTCATGTCTTCCTGCTATGCAAGACGCGTACTACGCTGCTCAGCGCCTCGTTGATGACTTTGGAGCTACTATTTACACGATTGGCTTTGGTCCCATGACTGATTGTTCTCGCGCAATGGAAACTATGGAGGAGCTCTCTCGTATTGGTTCAGGTACGTATCAGCACTCAACTGATACTGAGGAGTTGCGCCTGATTTATCAAAACATTAGTCAAGAAATCATGACGCAGCTTGAGCAGGTATCACAAACAGTGATTATTCCTGCTGGCGTCGCTCCCTCTACCTTGTATGGTGACTCAACCATTACTGTGCGCCACCAGCAACCCCTTGATGATGTGCGTCCAAACGAGATTGAGATTACGCGTCAAACAGAGCCGTTTGGTACCTGCACTCCTGAGATTGCGCTTCCTGAAGGGGTGCGTTTTCGTGAAGCGCACATCCTCTCGTATAGCGGTCCTCATTGGACTGACCTTGCGTTAGTGAATGGTGAGCGCGCATTTAACCTCTCAGAGTTTTTCGTAAATTATTCACGTCTTGGTGACCCGTTTGTCGTTGGCGTTCCTGTGCACTTGCTTGCTTCATCAAATACGTTGATGCTTAGTACGGGCGATAGCATTGATGAGCCGATGGGTTGTTCGGACGCGAATAGTTTGGTCTACACGGTCTTTGTGCCTTCAAGTACTGCGCGCACCACCGTGCTTGAGCGTGCCGAGGGGTGTGTGTGGACTATTGAGAATGAGCAGGGCATGCAAACAGTGGCTATTCCTTCTGACTACTCAGGCTCGAATCTGTGCTCGTACACGCAGACAAGTATTTCCTATGATACTCAGGATTCTATGCAGGTGGCGGTGTTTGAGCTCTTGCAAAGCATTGATTTTGATGATAACGGAGTTATTTTCTTAAGCTTGGAAGCTGAGGACTTGGAGATTATTGTGAATCAAGTCTCTTCTGTGCCGTACTTGTGGGGTCCGATCACGGTCTCTGCTGAGGTGCGTATATGAATCGGAGAGGATACATTTTTTCTGTGCTCTCAATTATTCTTGTTATCATCATCTTTAGCGTGTCTTCTTCACAGTCTGAGCGCCAGCAAACACAAGCAACATTTGCTGATAGCCCTATCTTGCTCGCAAACGAGTTCTTAGAACAATTTCGTCGTGACGTTCCGCGCGCAGTGGGGATTACTGCGTACAGATCGTTTCTTGGTTTAGAAGAGCATATTAGTGCGCAAGCATCGTTTCTGGAGAGTTTTGAGCAAAGCTTTTCTGAGGTAATCATGAATGGTACTGTTGAGCAGATACCGTATGATATCATGGATGACGCCACGCTTGGGGTGTTTTTGCTTCGCATGCAAGAGATTGGCGCTGAGCGCAACGTGGATATTGATTTGCGCGTTGCGAATGTGACTGCGTATCACATCACTCCTTTTGTTGTGCGTGTGGAAGTTGATATTTTTCTTAATGCATCCATTCCTGGCGCTCGCTGGGAGTATGTGGAAGTGGTGCACGCAGATTTTTCTGTGCAAGACCTCAAAGACCCGTTGTTTACTGTGGGAACGCTTGGAAGAGTTCCTCGTGTCATTCGCGCATCTGATGTTCCTTCGCCGTTAATCCCTGCTGATAATAATGTTTCAGGATTAGTGGATGTGTGGGAGAGAGGACTTTACGTGCCAACAGCTCTTGCTCCCACGTTTTTGATGCGCTTTGAAGGTAATCTCTCCCCGCACCCTCTTGGCGTGGCAAGTCTTGTGGATACCCTCGTGATTGATAGTCAGGACTTAGTGGTGTTTGCTGGGAGAAGCGTTGTTGATCACATCTACTTTGGAAGCGTGCCTTCTGAGGACTATACAGTGTATGGTGTGGTGAATATGCCTGCACGGTTTTTGCTTGATGATGATCATCTTATCGTGTTTGATGCGGAGGATAAAACGACGTGATTCGCTCGCAAAAAAACCGTCTTGCATCTCGCTGTCGCGTACTCAGAAGATTTTTTGCGCAAGCATTCGGCCTGATGTTTCGCAAAACACTGCAAGATGAGGGGTGGGTGTTTGTGCTTCCAAAAAGGGGTCGTTGGGATGTGACAAATGTGTTTGTGTTTCAAACTATTACGGTGCTGTGGCTTGACCATGAGCGTACGGTGCTCAAAAAACGTTTGGTTGCGCCCTTCACGCCGCACGTGTTTGGTGCTAAGCAATCATCTTTTCTTATTGAACTTCCTGCTTGTGCGTACGAATCTGTGTCTGTGGGTGATGTGATTTCGTGGAAGGAAAGCAAACGTATATAAATCGAGTTTCAGCAGTATAGGTGTATGGGACGTATAGAGACGGGTGTAGATCGCCTCATGGCTCTTATTTCGGAGAAGAAACGAGTAAGTATTGATCAGGCCGCAAAAGATTTGGGAGTCTCAAAGTTACTTGTTACTGAGTGGGCTGAATTCTTGTCTGATGAAAACTTAATTTCTATCGAGTATTCTTTGTCGAAGACGTATCTTAAGGAGCGAGAGCTTTCTGATAAGGAAGTTGAGAAAAAGGCCAAGGAGTACGTCACCAAAAAAGAGGCGTTTGTGCGCAAAGTTGATTCTGCACTCTCGCGCATACAAAAGGATGAGCAGGGCGTTTCTGAAGTGAAAAAAGAGTTTGATCAACTCAGAAAAACGGTTGGTTCACAACTTGATGAGGTGCGCGCAGAGCTTGACGAACTCAAGAAGTATGAGAAGCTACGCTCAGAAGTGGATAAGGATATCACGAAAGAATTAGATAAGTATCAACAAAGTATCAAGCAAGCAAGCACAGCGCTTGATCATGAGCATAAGCGGTTTGAGAGTTTGCTTGAAGAAATTGATGCTGAGCGCACAGAACTGACTTCTCGCAAGAAGAGTCTTGGTGAACTCAAGGAGCTTGAAGCGGTGTTTGAGAAAAAAGTGTCTGAGGTGGAAGCGTTCTTGCGCGAGGCAAGAAAGTTGGTTAAGGATAAGGAAGGTGAAGTGAAGGCTTCTGAAAAACACCTTGATGCACTTGAAAAACAGTCTGAGGACTTGCAAAAGGACGTGTTGTTGTTTAAACAAAAAACTCTTGACCCGCTCTCTGAGCAACGCCAGGCGCACGAAGAAAAAATTTCTGCTCTCAGAGAGGATATTATTGAGAAGGCCAAGGCTGCGAAGGAATCTGTGGCCGAGGATGCCTCCACAGGTAGGCGTGCAGTGTCTGAGTTTGAGCGATTCTTCAAAAAGCGCTTTGATGCGCAATCCCTTATTGAAACCTTAGACAAGGATTACACTCATTTAGAACAAGAACTTGATGCGCTGCGAAAAAAAGCGGTTGCGTTCAATGTTGCTTCACGAAAGGACGTCGCGTCTCACATTAAAGAGCTTGAGGCTAAGTACTCTGAACTGGATAAGAAACGTTCAGCGCTGCGCACCAAGCTTGAGAAAGCGATTCATGGCGTGTTCGGATGAGGAGGTGAGTGCCCTGTGGCAAAAAAGAAGGTTGAGAAAACGACTCCCGAGAAGGCTCAGAAAACGACTTCTAAGAAGGAATCCGATGTATTAGATACGTATGAGTTTCACTCTAAAGATATTCCTATCACGATACGTATTCGCAAAGTGGATGGTGAGTACGTAAAGATCTACGATGTCTCGATCAGTGATATTTCTCCCACCACAGAGAGTATTCTTGAGAAGATTCGTAACGTCCTTATTGAGAAGGTAAATCTAGGAATCGTTGATATCACTGATGAGAAGCGAGCAAACATTGTTGAGGAGCGCTTTAAGGAAACCATTGAGGTGCTTATTGAGCGATATTTTCCTGAGTCGGATGAGAATACGAAGGGTTTCTTAACGACGTATCTGATTCAAAAAAGTCTTGGGTTAGGTACTATTGAGCTGCTCATGTCAGATGAGTTGCTCGAAGAAATCGTGGTGAATAGTGCTGACGACCCTGTGTGGGTGTATCATAAGCGTCATGGCTGGCTGAAAACAACTATTCGTCTGCCAAGCGAGGATCAAACTAAGCACTACGCAACTTCTATTGCGCGCAAGGTAGGTAGGCAATTTACGGTGATGAATCCTTTGCTTGATGCGCACCTTGAGGGTGGGGATCGTGTGAACGCAACTCTCGTCCCGATTAGTACTGGTGGTAATACCATGACGATTCGTAAGTTCTCCAAGGATCCGTGGACTATCACAAAGTTCTTGCGCTCAAACACGATTTCTGTGGATGCAGCAAGTATTATTTGGCTTGCGATGCAGTATGAGATGTCTGCTCTTGTTACTGGTGGGACTGCTTCGGGAAAGACGTCTACGATGAACGTTCTCGCAAGTTTTATCCCTCCAAATCAGCGTGTGCTCTCCATTGAGGATACGCGTGAGTTGCACTTGCCGTCGTTTTTGCATTGGGTGCCGCTGAATACGCGTCAGTCTAATACTGAGGGTAAAGGTCAGGTGTCCATGCAGGATTTGCTTGTGAATAGTTTGCGGATGCGTCCTGATAGGATTTTGGTGGGTGAGATTCGTCGAAAACAAGAAGCAGAGACGTTGTTTGAAGCAATTCACACTGGTCACTCTGTCTACGCGACCTTTCACGCAAACAATGCTGAAGAGACTGTGCAGCGCTTAACAAACCCTCCGATTGATGTTCCTAAAACCATGCTTCCCGCGATTAGTTTGCTCATCACACAATTTAGGAACCGTCGCACAGGTCTTCGTCGCACCTTTCAGATCGCGGAGATATTGCCTGATGCCACGGTAAATGTCCTCAAGCAGTATGATGCAAAAAAAGATGTGCTCTTGGATGCGAATCCTTCGAAGAGTTTGCTCAAGACCATTCAGCTTTATACAGGCATGTCAAGTGCTGATATCAAGCAGGATTTGAAGGAGAAGCAATTGGTGCTGAAGTATTTGCTTGATAAGGATATCTCTAGTGTTGATGGGGTTGGCCGCGTCATGGCAGAGTATTATACTGATAAGAAATCGTTGCTTGCAGCAGTGAGAAGTAAGAAGCTTCTTGAGGGGATGCGATGAAGTGGTTTGTCAGGCAACTGCCGTACTTACCGCATAAGCTACGCACCGCGCGGCTTCCTGACTCTCCTGAGTACTACGTTAAAAAAACCCTTATGACGTCCTTGATGTTGACTGTGGGTCTTATTATTGTTGCTTTCTTGTTTGTGCAAAGTCCTGCGGTGCTGTTTTTGTTTTTTTTATTTCCTGCGTTATTCGCGTATTTTCTTCACTTTGCTGATATGAAGATTCTTCAGCTCTCACGAGAGGTTGATTCTGAGCTCGTGTATGCAGGCAGGTTCTTGATTATTGAGCTTGAATCTGGTGTGCCGCTGTATGACACGTTTCTTAACCTCGCAAAAAACTATGAGCATGTCGGACGCTATTTCCAAGAAGTTATTGATCGCGTCAATCTCGGAACGAGTATTGAGCAGGCCATGAATGATCAGCTTGAATACTTGCCCAGTGACGGTCTGAGAAAGATCTTCTGGCAGATTCTTAACAGTCTTCGTACGGGCTCTCAAATTTCTTCCTCGCTTTCTGTTGCTGTTGAGCACGTGGTGCGCACGCAGCGCATAGCAGTTATTGAGTATGGGCGCAAGCTTAATCCTCTGGCGATGTTTTACATGATGATTGCGGTTATTTTGCCGAGTCTGGGGATTACGATGCTTATTGTGATGGCAACATTTATTGGCTTTAGTTTTTCCTTACTCTTTTTACTCGCAGCAGCTCTTATGTTGTTGTTTATGCAGTTTATGTTCCTTGCAATGATTCGCTCTCAACGACCTCCGGTATCTTTTTAGTACTATGAAACCCAAAAAGCTCTCGACATTGGAAAAAAAGCTTGACACGCTCAAAGAAAGCGTCAGCCCTTCTCATAAGGATATCGAGCGCAAGTTATTTTCTGGACAGGTTGCAAAGAAAAAGAAGTCTTCTCGCATTGGGTGGATGCTCACGCGGTTTCTGAATCGTGCTGGCGTGCTAACTCCTCAAGAAACTATTCGCAAAACGTTATTTTACATTGCGCTCGGTATTATTGGTGCGCTCACGCTTGGCTTGCTCGTGTTCTTCACGCTCAACAACGCGTTCTTCTGGGGTGTTGTGCGGGTGTTGCTCGCGGTGTGGACGCTAGGGTTTGTTTTGGTGTGGTTGGTGCTTTGGTTGGTGTACGCTTCGTATCTTGATGTGCGCATTCATAAGCGCCGACGCGAGCTTGAGTCCGTGCTTCCTGATTACTTGCAGCTCGTCGCAGCAAATATTCGTGCGGGGATGGCCATTGATAAGGCGTTGTGGTATGCGGTGCGCCCGCGCTTTGGTGTCTTAGCAAAGGAGATTGAGGATGTTGCAAAACGCGTGCTTACGGGAGAAGAGTTGCCCTCCGCACTCAGAGATTTTACGCATCGCTATGATAGCGCTGTTCTTCAGCGCAGTATTAATCTGCTTCTTGAAGGTATTGCTGCTGGGGGGGAGGTTGCTGATTTGCTGCATAAAATCTCAACTGATATTACTGAGCAGCGAATTTTGCAGCAAGAGCTCTCTGCGAACGTGACTACCTACGCGATTTTTATTACGTTCGCGTCTATCGTTGCGGCTCCTGTGCTGTTTGGTTTGTCTCGTCAGTTGCTCGTGGTTATTCAGACGATTGTTGCTGACGTGGACGTCCCTGCTGACGCGACGTTTTTTTCTGTGTCAGGAGATGTGGTGGCACTCTCGGACTTTACGGTGTTCGCAGTCATTTTGCTTGTGGGCACGAGCGTGTTATCCGCGATGATCGTCTCTACTATTCGTAAGGGTTCAATTACTGATGGATTGCGTCTGCTCCCCACGTTCATGTTCGTGTCGTTAGTGTTATTTTTTATGTCTTCGTTCTTGTTCAGTCTCATCTTCGGAGCAGTCATTTAGGTGTATATTAGTATACAAAAAGCCACAAAAACCAATACTTTTTTAAACCTCAAGACCTGAGATAAGGTAAATAACCACTTTAGAGGTGAACATAATTATGCTAAAAAAAGGACAAGCAGCAATGGAGTTCCTCATGACCTATGGTTGGGCTATTCT
>SKXU01000078.1 GCA_007128245.1 Candidatus Woesearchaeota archaeon | reverse complement strand
GAGATGGAAGGAAGTATCGGATAGGCGCTCCAAGTATGCCTAGCTCCCGAGCATCAAGGACTCGCCGATACTCTCGAATAAACCCTTCAGCAGACATCTTAATTGGTTGAGCGCTATCAGCTATCAAATAGGTTATCGCAGCACGTTCTGTGAGGCGATCAACGTACAGATCAAACAGCTGGGGATGAAACGTGAGTGCTTGCTTTGCTTCCAAGCGAGTATGAAATTTGTCGTTTTCTGATTCAGCACGTCGTACACGAGTGAGTATACGATGAAGCTCAAGTGCACTGTTTCGTTGTCTATGAAATACTGCCATTAGTTCATCTCTGCTACTGCAGCTCCGAGAAGTGATGGGAGCCGAAAGTCTCCCGCGCGAATCGCTTGCCCAGAAACCTCTTCAGGTACGTCGATGCGTAATGGTCGATTAATATCTCGGAACACTGTTTCTGATTCTGTAATAACTGATATGTGGAAGTCTTCACGTTCAGCAGTAATGGACAAGAACTGGTCTATTCGTTCAACATAGAGTGTTCTTCGATGAACGAGAAGCGAGATGCTGTACGCAACTTCAGTTGGCCAGTCCTCATCAGCGAAGAGATCTTCGTATTCCTCTTCATGCAAAAATAAAGAGAACACTTGTTGAGCATCAAGGGATACATCAACTCTGTAGTGCTGCATGCCCTCTGTCGTTACCTCAACCACTCCTGCTTCAAGAAGGCGCATAATGTCTTCAAGTGTGAGGAGTTCTTGTAGTTCGTATCCTTGCTGCTCAATCCACGTTCCTAATGCGTGAATGTACACGGTGTCTTGATCTCGATAAAACTCTGTTTTCTGGTCAAAGAGTCCTCCAAACAGATCGCTCGAACTCTCTAGGTATCCATACGCACGTCCCTGCGCTCGATTCTCTTCTAAGTACGTGGTCACGTTTGTCGTCATGGATGATTCTCCACCTAGCCACGGACTACTCATGCGTAAACTAGTAACTAGTGTTCCTTCAGCAACGTATGTCTCAATAGCGGAGTTTGCGTCAATCACGCGCTCGATATCTTCTGCGGACAACTCTCCAAGAGGCACGCATCCGGCAAGGAATACCGCAATCATCAGTACCAATAATTTGTGCATAAACCACGCACACAAACAACATATTTAATAGTTTCCTAATGATCGCACAAGTATGATAAAACGTTTTGCTGTGTGCGTCTTTCTTGACGACAACAAGAACTTTTTACTCCAAGACAGAACAGGAATTTCAAAAAACGGTGAGGAGTGGGCGTTGTTTGGAGGATACCTAGAAGGCGACGAAACTGCGACACAAGGACTTGCTCGCGAGCTCAAAGAAGAGCTAGGTCTTGAAAACGTGTTCGTAACGCAAATCACGCACGTCCTCACAGATTCTCTTGAAGGGTTTGGTTTCGTAGCTGACATGCCTCATCTTGACACCTTGACAGTCTATGAAGGTGCAGGGTTTCGCGTCTTCTCAGAAGATGAACTCGACTCTTTGCACATGTACGATGCGCACAAACGCATTATCCGCGCCGCTATAGCGCACTCCAATCAAACGACGTAAAATGCTTTGAGGGTTGAGGGCCTTTTTGTGTTGCGTAGTTACTTCCGATGTCTGCTCCGTACACCTTCTCCGTCTCTCCAGTCCAGTACACGTCAAGTTTCCCAATGGGCATGCCGTCAACAAGCTCGACATCATCAATCTCGTCTGAGCGTACTTCAAGAACGAGTCGTCGTGAAAACCCGTTGTCAATAAACCCTGCAAAATGCTTTGGTCCTGCAAAGCTTCCTCCCCAGTGCGCGCGCAGTTCCATGTTGAGATACGAAGGAGTGATCAACCTCTCTTTGGTAAGAAATAAGCAGTGCTCGCCTTTTTTCATTACGTACCGTCCCTCTGGTGAGCGGATGATATCAAAGTATTCTCGCGGGTCAAGCACTCCTGTGTTTCGCAGATCAATCGGGCGAGGGTTGGGTCGTGCTCGCAAGCCAGTAACGCCTGCTGATTCCTCGCCAACAAGATCAAGGTGTACTTGTAGTCCTTCCATGATAACCGGATATTTCCCGGAGAGCAAGGGAGTGTTTTCTGAGAAGAGCGCGTGCAGTTCTGCATCAGTTAAGCGCGCATCAAATCCCCGAAACCAGCGTAGCTGCAGTACCGAAACGTCTGGTGCGATGATGTGGCTGAACGTGAGTGGCTGCAATAGTACCCAGAGTTGCGTGTGCACATCTTCCTTTGCGGCCAGCGTATCTTCTCCTGTGATCTCATCAAAGCTGGTGTGGTTATCTGCAATAAGTCTGACAAACAAAAAGCATCGTCCTATGCTGCTTTTCGGGCTTGCTTTTACGTACTCGCCCTTGCGCACAGTTATTGCATCTTTCAGCTTTACAAGCCACGTCTCGCCTGGCCGGATGGTTTCTCCTTGACTAATATCTACGCGTGTAATATTTGCTGGGTCAACTGCTGAGAGCGCGTCTTGCACGCTCTGTCCTTTTCGCAGTCGAAACCCTCCTGTTCCTTGAAACCGTATCCAGTATGCTTCCTCTGATAGTACGGGTTCAAAACTACTTGGTTGCAGTCGCTTCTCATCTACCTCTCCACTCATTCGTTGCGTTTTCCACAACTCTTTGAGCTCTTGGTACGGTAGACAACAACCATCTAGTCCTCTCTGTGCTCGAGAGGATAACACGCTAGGTATCTGCATACAATCAGTGGTTGCGCGTGAGTTTATAGTCCTTACGCAAGTCCGGCTGGTCGTTGTGGGGTAGGTGCAGTGTTGTATTGCGAGAAGCGTGTGGTGTGCTCAACCACCATTTGTAGGTTGTCCACTTCGTCTTCGTACTCAATAAGGAGGTCCACGTGCACAGCAACAATTTGACCATCTTGTTCATCAACGACGATGTCTTCTGATACTACTGTAGCTTGTGACATGTCAGTGAGTGCGAGGAGTTGTCGTTCTTCAAACGTCAGTGCTAATCGTACAAGGTCTTCCCCTGAAACTCCTGATTGGACCATGCCAAGAATGTCGGCCACGGGTTCGCTCTCTCGCCACGCACCGTCTTGCCGACGGGTATGACCTTGGGTTTCCGTACTGAATGCATGAATTTCTTGCGAGTTTTCTGCTCCGATAAATGATGAGTGTAGCGTCATCTGTCTCTCTCGTGTCTGTGATGAGTAATCAACGACTCCTGCTGATTCAGTCTCCACAACGAGCGCGCCCAAGTTGCTGTTTCTTTCAAACGTAACTGTTGTGGTAGTTTCGCTTTCAAACGCGTAGTTTGTCAAATCGTCGGTCGGTGGCGCAGGCGTAGGAGTATCTGCGGTGCAGGCAACTACAAAAACGAGTAATGCAAGAAGGATAGCGTATCTCATGAAAGAATATAGAAAGATTCTTTTATAAACTTTTCTTGTGTATGCAGGATATGAATTATACCGCTGATGTGCTTGGTGCTGCTGATGTAGGAACCATTGTGATTCTCTTTTTTACTGTGGTAATACCTGAGTTGTTCTCTCGTTTTTTTGTGTTTGTTGCAGCACCGTTTCTGTATCCTGAGATGTGGTGGTTGCTTATTCATTTGGCGCTCACGTTTTTTCTGTTTGAATTCTACTTTGAGCGTCATCACTCAGAAAACCTTGGGTGGACTGCTGCTCTCGCAAACAGCGTGGTCATGATATTCATTAGTTTAGAGCTGCTTCGCAGCATCTACGGGCACTATGACAGCCCCTTTACGGTATTGTGGAATGTTGTGCAAGACTACTTTGCTCTTGGATTGTTTCATGAGCAGATGGTGATGGTTTCACTTATTTTTGTGCTTCTGGGAGCAGGAATCTTTACTGCTGTTATCAATTACTTTCATCTTCTTCCTAGCAAACTCGCCTTTATTGTATCAGGCCATAAAACAGTCAATTTGCTCGCCTATTTTTTGATTGTTGTGGTGTGGAGGTTTACGCAAGACGTTCCTATTCCTCTTGACGGCGTTACGTTTGTCGCAATTATTCTGTATGGTTTATTGATGTGGAGTTTGTTTTTCTTCATTAATCACAAACTTACTTCAAAGCGTGCACGCAAAACCCGCAGAGTCCTCTTCAAGTAACGATTCTCGTCTGTTAATAGGTATATCTCCGAGTGTTCTTGGTAGTGCTTGAGATAGGGCTGGGTGCTCGTGCACCACGCCCACGGTTCCTTCAAGAGAAAGGGCGAGTGCTATCGTGTCCATGTATGCTTCTCGTTGTCTTTCACCGAGAACGCGTTTGTAGTCTCCTCGCTCAACAACACGCGGTTTGAGTTGTCTTCTCACTTCTTTGAGCTCGTAAGCAAATCCTTCAAGTCTCTTTCGGAAAATCGTGTCTTCGTCAATGAAGTTGTCTGTGCGTCGTCGCTGCTCAAACCGATACTGCTTTTGTCTTCCGTTCAGAAAGCGTAGTTGGTCTTGGGTAAAGTCCAATGCTCCCTCAACGCTGTACAAGGTATTCTCAGTGCCAAATACTGAGTGGTTGTGCACAATGTCTGCTATACAGGTAATTCTCTTGTGTGCGGCGTCCAGTACGTCCTCGGGCAAATCGATGTAGCGCTTGCGATCTTCGTACATCTCACGCAATCTGAAGGTGAATATGCTCCCATCAAGAACGAGTGCGTCATAACTGCCGAGTTGCGGACCCATACCTGAGCAACTCACACACAATATAAATCTTCACTCTATAGAGGTTACAAATACAAAAAATAATTAGTTTCCATATAGTTCAAATCCGTCCATCCAAGATAACGCTTTTAAAACACTTCACAATCGTTAAGATATGACACTTCCTGCATGGCTAAGAGAAAAGAAAGCGAGCGCTCGCGCACGCTACCAACAAGACCCCTCGCCGAAAATTAAGTATGGATTAACTATTCGACTCTCAACAAAAGGACTTGACTTAACAGACCACGCCAAGCAAGACTCAGAGCACGTCATCACGCTCGAGCACGAGAACTGTGAAGTCCACAACTTGTTTGACGTGCTCGACCACCCCCTCGTGCAACAGTATCTACTCAGCACGCCCGTTGCTGACAGAACAGCATTTGACGATTTCATTGATGCAGAGTTTGATATAGGACTTGCAGTCTTCGTCCCAAAAGGAGCGTCCGCAACGCTTGACCTCACAAAAACCCTGACGTCACAAAGCTTCAAAGAATATATTTTTGTGTATGCACACACAGACTCCACTCTCACAATCATAGATAAATACCACTCTGAACACACCGCTCTGCGCGCGCGAGCAGTTGAAATCGTGTGCGAGGAAAACGCAAAGGTCCGCTACGCAAACATCCAAGCACTCACGCAAGACGCTGTAGAAATTGCGAGTTACCGCGCGCAACTCATCGGCAACCACAGCAAGGTGGAGTGGTTTACAGGAACCTTCGGAGCATCACTTGTCCACGCGAACGCCGACTCACAACTCATCGGAGAGGCGAGTGATGCAAAAAGTTATGGCGTGTTTTTAGGAAACAACAAGCAACAGTTCGATCTGTCAGCAAGCAGTTTTCACAAAGGCGATCATAGCACCAGCGACATGTATACGAGAGGAGTGTTGTTTGATAGTGCAAAAGCAGTGTATCGAGGAAACATCGACATCGCTGCTGACGCGTTCGGATGTAATGGATATCAAAAAGAAGAAGTGCTCCTCCTCTCAGAAAAAGCAGTTGCAGATGCCATCCCAAATCTTGAGATACGAAACAATGATGTAAAGTGCTCACACGGAGCAACGATCGGGCGCGTTGATGAAGAACAGCTCTTTTATCTCAAAAGTAGAGGAATCCCGCAAGAGCTCGCAACAAAAATGATTGTGGAAGGATTTTTTGAGCCACTCACCACACGTCTTGATTGGCCAGAACTTTTCGCAACACTCATGCCGCTCGTGGAGGAAAAGCTTCGATGAAAGAGCAATTTCCCATTCTTGAAACACTCACCTACTTAGACACTGCCGCAACGGCTCAGAAACCGTTGCGCGTCTTTGAAGCAGAACACACGTTTGGGCTTACGAGGTACGCGAATGTGCACCGAGGAATCTACGCTCAATCAGTTCTCGCTACAGAAGCGTTTGAGGGTGCGCGCGCCGTGGCTGCCAAGTTTATTGGCTCAACACCACAAGAAATTGTGTTCACAAAATCCACTACTGAAGCAATGAATCTTCTTGCCCACACACTTCCTATCACAAAAAAATCCCGTATCATCACCTCACTTCTTGATCATCACTCAACCTTTGTTCCCTTCCAACAAGCAGCACTGCACGCAGGAGCAGAATTCGTTGTTCTTCCTCTCACCAAAGAAGGCGCACTTGATATGCGGCAAGCAAAAAAAGAGATTGAAAAAGGTTGTGACGTGCTCGCAATCACGCAGCTCTCAAATGTCACCGGAGAAGTCATTGATGTAGAGCAACTCGCAAAATGGGTGCACAAGCAAAACGGTCGTATTGTAGTTGACGGGGCGCAAGCAGCAGCACACCTCGCGATTGATGTCTCACACATCGATGCGTTCGCATTCTCTGGACACAAAGTCTACGGCCCCACAGGCATTGGAGTGCTGCATGTACAAAAAGACGTGCTCAGCACGCTCTCTCCCTATCAGTTTGGCGGAGAAATGATTGACGCCGTCACCATCGAAAACACAACCTTTCGAGAAGGCCCTGCACGGTTTGAAGCAGGAACTCCTCCCATCACGCAAGCTGTCGGGCTCATGGAAGCATTGCGCTTTGTTGCCGAGCACCGCGACCTACAAGAAAAAGAGCGTGACTTGATCGCGTACTGCCAAGAAAAACTTGTCCGTATGAACGCCACAATCATCGGTCCTGAAGAAAAAGTTGGTTGCGTGTCATTCACCCTTCCTGTGCACGCCCACGACGTGGCTGAGTTCTTAGATAAAGAGCACATCGCTGTGCGCGCAGGCCATCACTGCACTCAGCCCTTACACGATGCGCTTGGTATTCCTGCGAGTGTGCGCATCTCTGTTGGGCTCTACAACACGAAAGAAGATATTGATAGAGTAATTGCCGCCCTCAAAGCGTGCGTGGAGGCGTTTGATGTATAAAGAGCATATCATGGATCACTACAAGCATCCACGAAACAACGCGGCACTCAAAAACCCCACGATTAGTCACTCTGAAAAGAATCCTTCGTGCGGAGATTCCATCACAGTTGACATCAGCATCACAGACAACGTCATCGACGCAATAGGATTTACGGGCGAGGGCTGCGCTATTAGCATGGCAGCTGCCAGTATGCTGTTTGAAGACATGCAATCCATGAGTGTTGATGACGTACTCACCCTGACTCGAGAAGACATGCTTGAGATGATTGGCATTCCCCTCACTACCATGCGTGTAAAGTGCGGCATGCTCGCGCTACACGCAGTAAAAAAAGCATTGTATACATACAAAGCACGACAAGGAGAAGACGTATGACTGTATTAGAAGTAAAGGATTTGCACGTAAAGATCGCTGACACTGAGAAAGAAATTCTCAAAGGAGTTTCGTTTACGATTAACAAAGGAGAAACTGTTGCCCTTATGGGACCAAACGGCTCTGGAAAAAGCACGTTAGCATACGCGCTCATGGGGCATCCTCGCTATGAAATCACAAGCGGAAGCGTCGTCTTTCGCGGTAAAGATCTCACAGAGCTCGAAGCCGATGAGCGTGCACAACTCGGATTGTTTCTGAGTTTCCAGTATCCTAGCACGGTTGCTGGCGTTACTGTGCAAAATTATCTTCGCGCAGCATATAACAGCATTCACGAGCCTTTGTCTGTTCCGAAGTTTCGTCGACTCCTCAAAGAAAAGATGGAGGCGCTCTCCATGGACACGTCCTTTGCTGACCGCTACGTCAACGAAGGATGGAGTGGTGGAGAGAAAAAGCGTGGCGAAATCCTTGCGCTCAGCATACTCGAACCGTCCCTGGCTGTTCTTGACGAGACCGACTCGGGTCTTGATATCGATGCGATTCGTATCGTCTCAGAGGGTGTGAACGCCGCCAAGAGCGAGCGTGAAGAAATGTCTACGCTGATTATTACGCACTACAAGCGCATTCTTGAGTACATCAATCCCGACCGTGTGATTATTCTTCTTCAAGGACGTGTTGTGCAAGAGGGTGGTCCTGAGCTGGTTGATAAGCTCGAAGCAGAAGGGTATGATTGGGTGCGCGAGAGCGCTTAGGTTTGGCGCATCACTAATCGACAGCACGGATTGCCTGAAGCGCACGCACCCGCAGAAACTACCACTCCTCGCTGTTCTCGACACTGATCTTCGCT
Source organism: Candidatus Woesearchaeota archaeon (assembly GCA_007128245.1). Lineage (GTDB taxonomy): Archaea > Nanobdellota > Nanobdellia > Woesearchaeales > SKIA01 > SKIA01. The sequence continues at coordinate 5,633 of SKXU01000078.1, read as the reverse complement.
CAGATCACACACCCCACCATACGTGTCTTCGCATGCGCGCGATTGGTCATCTACATTAGTGAACCCTCGTCCGATGAGTAAGAAAATAATTGTCATGATAAGAAGTGCAATTACGATGGTGACTACCAAGCCAATCTGCATTTCTGCGCGCGCCATAGAAAAAGCAAGTGTTCTTCACCTATAAAAGTGTATGGAGTTCCACAGGAAATGAAGGGGTGGATTTTTGTATTCTACACGGGTTATTTATAAGTCCAACACGCCATTTATAAACAAACATTTATAAAGGAGTGTTTCTACAGGAAGAATACGGTGTTGGGGGAAAGCACACATGGCACAAAAAGCACAAACTGAAGTTGAAATTGTAAATATTGTTGTAAGTACGAATCTTGAGCACGCAATTCCTCTTGAGAAGATGGCGGCAACCCTCTCAAACACAGAATATAATCCTGAACAATTCCCTGGACTCGTTATCCGCATTAAAGAACCAAAGACGAGTGCACTCATTTTCAGCTCTGGAAACGTCGTCTGCACAGGCGCTCGGAATATGAAGCAAGTAGACCAAGCGATTCAAGAAATCATCAAGGCACTCGCAAAAATTAATGTAACCATTACAGTTACACCTGTCATTAAGGTGCAAAACATCGTTGCGTCAGGCAGCATCGGCATGAAGCTTAACCTGAACGTGCTCGCAATGCGCCTTGAAAACACGGAATACGAGCCTGAGCAGTTCCCTGGGCTTGTGTACAAGCTCATGGAAGCAAAAGCCACCTTCTTGCTGTTCTCAAACGGAAAAGTAGTGTGCACAGGCACAAAAAGCGAGCAGGAAGTGCATCAAGCAATGGACATGCTTGTTGATCGGCTCCAAGAATTTAGTTAGTTCCACAGGAAATATCCCACTGGACATTCTTTGCCAAACGGCTTTTTAATACCAAAGACTTTCCTCTAGGATATGAAAGCCGTCACAGACCTCTCAGTGGATGAGCAAGTCCAGAAAATTCAGAGTTTTCTTGAAGGACAATTTCATGCCGAGCTATTAGAGCGTATTCGTAAAGGAACGCACAAACTCACGGTAGACTTTGATGACCTCGCGCGCTTTGACCCAGAGATCGCAACGCTCTTACTAGAAGACCCTGAGAACATGCTCCGTGCATGTGAAGCGGCAGTCGATCGCCTTGAGGGAGTAAAAGATTTTACTGTTCGCTTTCGCAATCTTCCTGAATCACAACACATCCCTGTACGTAACTTGCGAGCACACCACCTGGGAAAGCTCGTGCAACTCACGGGCATTGTCAGACAAAAAACTGATGTCAGGCCGCAAGTAACATCTGCTCGCTTTGAGTGTCCAAGCTGCGGCAACAGCTTACTCGTACTCCAAACTGACGTAAAGTTTCGCGAGCCAGACCGTTGTGGGTGCGGCCGTAAAGGACGCTTTCGTATGCTCTCAAAAGAATTGGTTGACGCACAAAAAATTGTTCTCGAAGAAGCTCCTGACGAGCTTGAAGGAGGAGAGCAACCGAAACGACTCAACATTTTTCTCAAAAAAGACCTTGTTGCCCCTATTACTGAGAGTCGAACAAACCCAGGAAGTAAGGTGCGCGTGACAGGGTATCTTAAGGAAGTGCCTATCACCCTCGCGACAGGAGGGCAATCAACACGTTTTGATCTCATGCTTGACACCAACCATATTGAGGCCGTACAAGAAGATTACAGTCAAATAAAGATCACTCCTGAGGAAGAAGAAGAAATTTTCACGCTCGCAAAAGACCCTCAGGTATATGAAAAACTCCTCAAAAGTCTTGCGCCAAGCATTTATGGTCATGAGCGAATCAAGGAAGCAATGATTTTGCAGATGCTTGGCGGAGTAAAGAAAACGCGTACAGACGGCATCAAGACCCGAGGAGACATGCACATCTTGTTAGTAGGAGATCCGGGAAGCGGGAAGTGCTTGCGAGGAGATTCTCTTATTGCTTTAGGAGATGGATCCATACAACCTATCGAAGAAGTGTTTTCAACTGCCACGCTCACATCAGAGGGATCTACGAGTTATCAATCAGAAACCCCTATCCCCCTCACCGTACTTAATGAACAAGGCAGTATCAGTAATCAAGAAGTCTCTCGTCTGTGGAAAAGAAAGGTCGATAAGCTGCTACATGTAAAAACCGCTAGTGGTGCTGAGCTTTTCGTCACGAAAGAGCACCCGTTATTTACTACGTGGAACGGATTCATCACAAGTGTTCCGGCAGAGCAGCTCAGAGTGGGAGACGTTATTGCTGCTCCAAGGGTCCTTCGAACACAAGGGCGTGTGCAAACGCTCTCCTTGATGAACAACAAGAAACGCAGAAACGCACTAACAGTGCCAAAAGTGGTTGATGAAGAGTTTGCGTACTGGTGTGGATTGCTTGTAGGTGATGGGTGTGTACGAAAAACACAGACAAGCGCGAGTATAGGAATAACAAACGAAGAACCCGTTTTGCTCGAGCAATTTGAGCGACTGTCAAGGCGCTTTTTTGGAGCCAAAGTCCATACGTACACAAAACACGCCACTCCTGCGCTTCGAAAAGAAATGTATAGCTTAGGATTGTACGAGTGGCTCAAGCAAAACACTCCTGAGCTGTGTTTCACATCTGAGAAAAAGCATATTCCAAGAAAGATCCTTCAATCAAAAAAAGCAGTGCTATGCGCATTTCTTGCAGGGTTGTATGACACTGACGGTCACTGTAACAAAACAAAAAGAACTATTGAGCTTACAACAAAGAGTCAGTTACTTGCTCAAGAGCTCAAAATTGCTCTTCTCCGATTAGGCATCGTTGCTCGCCTGCAAAAAAGAAAAAAATTCGCGAGCAACACCAAAGCAAAGATTTTGCGCACGTACTATAGTGTGTATGTTTCAGGAGCGGATGCTGAAACATTTTTGCGTCAGGTACCTCTCAAAACAGACAAAGGACTTGCTCTTCCAAAGACCACGACTAACACGAATGTTGATGTCATACCTGGATTGTCTTCTCTGCTCAGAACGCTTCGACAGGCGCATGGACTGACGCAAAGCTCGTTCGATATTGCGAGGAGTACGTATCAACACTATGAGCGCGGAGACAGAAATCCTTCTCGCCACCATGCACAAACTATTTCTCAAGCATACAGCAAGAGTGCGCACCCGCTCTCTGAAATACTTCATCAGATAGCGCATGCTGACGTGTTTTGGGATCCCATCATCTCAATAACTGAGCATCATGGTACTGAGTGGGTATATGATTTTGAGGTTGCTAACGTGCATAACTTTGTTGCTCAAGGATGCGTAGTGCATAACTCGCAACTCTTAAAGCGTGGACAACAAGTTGCTCCTAAAAGCCGTTTCGTGTCAGGAAAAGGAGCGAGCGGAGCAGGGCTGTGCGTAGGTCCCAAAAGTGTGTTGTGTACCAACCCTGGAGGTCTTGACACCATTGAGCGCGTCGTGGAGACACGCATGCCCACCACTCAAGAAGAGTTTCGTCCGGGTGTGTGGAAACGCGAGCACATATCAGATATCAAAGTTCAAAGTATGCAAGAGAATCTTTCAGTGCAAGGTCAACACCCCGCAGCACTCTGGCGTCTCGCGGCTCCTGAGTACATGCATAAAATCACTTCCTCATCAGGTAAGTCTATTGAGATAACAAAAAACACGCAGCTTTTTGTTCTTCGGGATGGAGATCCTCAATGGATAAAAAGTGGTGATGTGCGCAAAGGGGATTGGATTGCTACTCCAAGAAAGCTCATTGGAGGAGAGAACACCTCTTTAAAGATCGCTGATCTTTTCTCTGCAAATCCTGTTGTGCATGGAGTGGAAACAATAGTGCAGCAAGCGTGTAAAAAGTTAACAAAAAAATATGGTACGCTACGAGAGGCTGCACGGGTCTTAGGTATTAATGAGAATCACTTATATCATCATTGGGTGCACCCTGATCGACGAGGAACAATTACGTTAGCTGCCTTCAAAAAGGTATGCGAAGAGGCAGGCATCAGCTGGCACAAGCACGTACAAAGAGTCAGTCTGTACAATGGAAAACAGCACAACATCCCTGTGGTACTCTCAAAGGACATGTGTTACGTATTAGGGATGTTACTTGGTGACGGAGATTTACAGAAAACATTGAATAGCTTTAGTGTTCGCCTGTCCTCATCAGAACCCACACTCATCAACACCTATACACAAGTTCTTTCGGACGAGTGGGGTCTTTCATGTGATGTGCGGCCAGCAACCTCGGCTCGGCCACAAGCTGCGCGCACAAGTAGCGTGATTCTTGGCGAAACACTTCTTTCGTTGGGAATGGCGTGTTCACCAAAAAGTCATCGTATTCAGTTCTCAGAGCACGTACTACACCTGGATAATTCTCTTCTCTCACACGTGCTTGCAGGATTGTTTGATACTGACGGATGGGTGCATCTTCGTTCTGGAAAGGGCAGCTCACAAATAGGCCTCTCAAGCGTTTCAGAAGACCTTATCCGACAGGTGCAACTAGTATTATTACGCTTTGGCATTCATAGCAGAATCCGATCAAGACCTCCTACAAAAGAAAGAATTACGGGAAAGTACACTCGTTTCGTATTAGAAATCACAAGCACTCAAGACATCGCGTTGTTCGCTGAGCACATCGCATTGCGTCATCCAAAAAAACGTGCTACCATCAATTCACTAATAGCAAAGAATGCGTACGCACGACGTGAGCGTCTTCCTCATGTAGGACACAGACTAAAACCTCTGCTGCAAAAAGCAGGCATTTCATTAAAGAAAGCGGGTTGGCACCCAAGCATTGCTCGCGCAGGACTGCAGCGACTACTTGCAAACACAGGTTCTTTTCCACAAAAAGAATTCTTTGTGAAACTTGCACACAGTGATGTGTTGTGGGAAGAAGTCATAGAAAATACGTGTATACCATCAGAATATGACTTCGTCTATGATCTTACGGTATCTGACGCACACAACTTTGTTGTTGATGGCATCTTAGTGCACAACACCGCCAGCGTGGTAAAAGATGAGTTTATGCGTGGATGGGCCCTTGAAGCTGGTGCGCTCGTTCTTGCCAATAAGGGACAGATATTCATTGACGAGCTTGATAAAATGTCTCATGAGGATCGTTCTGCGTTTCACGAGGCTCTTGAGCAACAACAAGTAACGATTAGTAAAGCAAACATTCAGGCGACTCTGCGGTGTGAGACCATCGTTCTTGCAGCAGCAAACCCTAAGCTTGGACGTTTTGACCCGTATGAGATGCTTGCAAAGCAAATTGATCTTCCTTCAACACTCATTAATCGTTTTGACCTTATTTTTCCTGTGCGCGACTTGCCCTCTGAGGAAAAGGATCGTAAGCTTGCTAACTTTGTACTCAACATTCATCGTACAGGTGACATCCGAGACGTTCCGATAGAGACTGATCTCCTCAAAAAGTATATTTCCTATTCTCGCAGCCGTATCTATCCTGAACTGACCGAGGATGCGGTTAAAGAGATCGAAAATTTTTATGTGCAGATGAGAAACAGTGTTTCTCGTGAGGGAGAGGGTATTTCTGCAATTCCTATTTCTGCGCGTCAACTCGAGGGACTAGTGCGTTTATCTGAGGCTTCCGCACGCACTCGTCTTGGCGCTCAGGTGACGCGTG
>SKXU01000003.1 GCA_007128245.1 Candidatus Woesearchaeota archaeon | reverse complement strand
TCGTGGCAGCCACCACACTACTAACAGTGACTCCGCTCACGTTGCTTGTTTCCACAGGCCAATACGCCCTTGTGCCCAGCATCATAGGAAGTGCTGTGCTCTCAGCAGCAGCAATTATCGGACTGCGCGCAAAAAGTGTTCTGGTCCTGTCTTTAGCAGTGAGCGCCAGCGCACTCATTGGAGGAATGGGAACCTGGCAAATACTGTTTCTCGCACTCATACCAAGCGCAGGATACCTCCACCCTCGAATCCCCGGAAAACACTTCCTCTGGTTTTTGCTTGTGCCAACAATTATAATTACTTGGTCACTTCTGTAGTGAATGTGCGGAATCATTGGGTTATTTCCTGGGACAGAAAAAGAAGTACAGCAAAAAATCACTCTGCTTACGCACCGCGGAAAAGATGCGCAGAACCTCCTTTCAGTAGGAGAAGGAGCAGTAGGGCATGTATTGCACGCCCTTGTTGGCGAAGTACCTCAACCCGTCCAAGGGCAAGGAATGCTATTGTATAACGGAGAAATATACAACTGGCAAGAACTCGCCAATCAATACGCTCCCAAAGCAAGAAACGACACAGAAACACTACTAGCTTTGCTCGACGAATTCGGACCAGAAAAGATACCTGAGAGGGTAGATGGAGTGTATGCATATGCATACATCACAGACGACCACATCATCTTGCAGCGAGACATTCTCGGAGTAAAACCACTCTGGTATGACGCATCAGAAGGACTACGATTCGCATCAGAAAAAAAAGTGCTTGAAACAGCAAGAGAAGTACACCCGAGAAGCACCATATACTACAATCGATTAACCAAGAAGATTCATAGCACAACCCGCCCTCTGACATTTGGCACACACGAACTATCTCTTGACGACTCTTTACGAGAAGCAGTAAAAAAACGCATCCCTGACAATAATCGCGTTGGAGTACTCTTCTCAGGAGGAGTAGACTCATCACTGATCGCACACCTTGCACACCAACTCGGAGCAGAAGTCACCTTGTACGTCGCAGCACTACACGACCCTGAAAAAAAAGAACCACACGACATACTCGCAGCGCGTAGCGCAGCAAAACAGCTAGAACTGCCCCTTGTAGAGGTGCGCGCAACGCTTGATGAAGTACAACAGCTGCTGCCTGAGCTGTGCGAGCGCATAGAAGATTCGAATGTGATAAAAGTAGGAGTCGCACTGCCACTATGGTTGTGTGCCAAGAAAGCAGCAAAGGACGAGATACGAGTACTGTTTTCAGGACTCGGAGCAGAGGAAGTATTTGCGGGGTATCAACGGCACAAAAACGCAGGAGACGTGAATAACGAGTGCATGCGAGGATTACGTGCAATGCACGAAAGAGACCTCTACAGAGACGATATCGTAGGAATGAGCCACACACTCGAAATCCGACTCCCCTTGCTAGACCACGCGGTAATCTCTGCAGGATTACGTATTCCTGGAGAAGAAAAAATCGTTGATGGAATGGGAAAGATGCCGCTTCGACAAGCGGCACAACGACTTGGGCTGCCAAAAGAAATTTGTTATCGACCAAAAAAAGCGGCGCAGTACGGAAGCCAATTTGATGCTGCACTCGACAAAATCGCTCGCGGCCACGGAAAAACCAAATCAGCATATCTCAGAGAACTCTATCCGGTAAACAGCCGACTGTGCGCTCTTTTATCATCAGGAAAAGACTCTGTATACGCGCTGCACACCATGAAAAAACTCAACCACGACATTGTATGCGCGGCAACTGTTATCACAGAAAATCCGCACAGCTACATGTACCACGCCCCTCTTGCCAAGGCAGCAGAACTCCAAGCACAGTCGCTCGGGCTGCCGCACCTGTGCGAATACGCTTTGTCAGACGAAAAAGAAGAAGAACTTGAAGCGCTCAAACACGTCCTACTCACTGCCAAACACACCTTTGCTATTGACGGAGTAGTTTCAGGAGCGCTCTTTAGCAACTACCAACGTGAGAGGATAGAACGAATTTGTGAAGAACTAGGACTTGCAGTGCACGCTCCGCTGTGGCATCTTGACCAAGAAATGGAGGTAAGAGAAATACTGGACGCAGGATTTGAATTTATTCTTGTGCGCGTAGCGGCTGACGGTCTTGACAAGAGCTGGCTTGGACGAGTTATTACGCATGAAGACGTTGACTTGTTGACAAAAAAGTTGGGTTTGAACGTCGCAGGAGAAGGAGGAGAGTATGAGAGCCTTGTACTCAACGGACCAGGATTCGCACATCCTCTTGTGTTATCAGACATACAGATTACGTGCGATGAGGAGGGATCTAGTCCACTTTGCGAGATACGTGCTCACGTCGCACTTGACAAATAATCAACAACATCAGAAAATGATGAGACGCGAACAATCGTGAGGCCTTCGACGTCTATCTCTTCGTTTTCTTCCGGAAGAAAAAAGAGCGTTGCTCCTGCGCGCTGAGCGACTAGTGCTTTCAAATCAGCTCCTCTAATCGCTCGTACACTCCCATCAGCTGATAAGGTTCCTGAACCACTGATGATACGTCCTTGTGTGATGTCGGTTTGCGTTAAGATGCTGAGCGCCTCAAGAGCGATGAGTACATCAGCGGAGCTTCCCGTAACGTCTCCGAGCTCAATACTGATGGGGGCGTCATAGTCTAATGTCACGTTGTATGCTTGGGCACGAATACCAATTCTCTCATCTACTACGGGGATGACTACCTCTTGACTTTCGGCGCTGCGACGTGTGGTGAGGGTGATGGTTTCATTGGACTGACGAATCTCGGCAAGCAATTGCTCAAGAGAGTGTAGCGGCTCGTTATTAACATGCGTGATAACATCATTTGCTTGCAAGATACCTTCTGAAGGAGATCCAGAAACCACTTCTGTAACGAGCACTCCTTGAGCGCGTAGTGAGTAGTTCATGCCTGCGTGACCTAACGCTACTGCCAGAGGGACGAGCTGCGCGTGCAGCTGTGTTGCAGCTTGTTGTCGTCGATACTGCTGCGGAGTGCTGTTTCCGACAAGATCAGGAAGTGGGTGGACTTGCGCGTGAGGATCAAAAAACGCTCGCACACGAATAATCGGACTCGCATCAAGAGGATGTACGTTTGGAGGGCTGAATGCGCGGCCATAAAACGACACAGGAGCCAACAAGATGTCTCCAGTGTTAAAGCGCTCCTCGCTCACCACAGCATCACTCACTGAAAAAATTGTTCCTGTACTCATCACAAACGTTCCTGTAGGAGCAACATACAATACAATAACAAGCACGAATGTGAGTACAAATACGATACTTGCATGGAGAGCAGATATTTTTCTGTTGAGAATCTCAAGCAATGCCCATGCGGGGATTTGAACCCCGGCCACACCCTCTCTACAGCGTTTGACAGTGTTACATCTGTGTTTCGCTGCCGCAGGGGTGTATCATATCCATGCTAGACTACACGGGCCTTTATACGAGAGGAGAACATCCTCGCTTTTAAAGTCTTATCTTTGTATTTATGCGAGACAATAGTTTTAAATAGCTGTTTTAATCTATATGGTATAGGGGAAATTGCGGGTGCATGCAGTAACGTACCACAAGCTTTTTATATGCACCAGCATAACCTTTACAATAGGTGAAACTTGAACGCAACTGTTCAAAAATATATATTTCACCATAACATATTATGGCACGGCAAAAACGAATCTTCGACGTCATGTTTCGCGAGAAACCAGTCATGATGATTATCGAATTGCTCAACAGCAATAAAGATGTGTACGCGTCTACACTTGCAAAACAAGTAGACTGCACGTACAGTCACGTCGTGAAAATTCTTCAAGAAATGCACAAAGCACAACTCGTGTCATTTCATCGACAAGGAAGACTCAAAATCTTGCAGCTCACCAAAAAAGGAGAAACAGTTGCAAAGCACCTTGAGTCCATAAGACAAGCACT
>SKXU01000081.1 GCA_007128245.1 Candidatus Woesearchaeota archaeon | reverse complement strand
GGAAAGCTCATCGCCGGGTTTAACAAAGAAGAGCTTCAAGCAGGAAAGCGCGTGGCCATGGGAGAGAAGTGGAACGCCACAGACTTTGCTTTGTGGAAATTCTCTCCTGAAGATGAGCAGCGCCAGATGGAATGGGACTCTCCTTGGGGAAAGGGATTTCCTGGATGGCACATCGAATGTACCGCGATGGGATGTCATTATCTGGGAGAGCAGTTTGATATTCACACAGGAGGGATTGATCACATCCCTGTTCACCACACCAATGAGATTGCTCAAGCGCAAGGGGCTTTCGGTCGCGATCACGTGCGTTTTTGGTTGCACAACGAATTTCTCGTTACTGACGGCGAGAAAATGGCGAAAAGTACAGGCGAGTTTTTGCGGCTTGCATCTATCCTTGAACAAGGGTATTGTGCACTTGACTACAGATATTTTTGTTTGCTCACGCACTATCGCAAACCTTTGACATTTACTTGGCAGGCGCTTTCTGCCGCTCGCGCCGCTCGTGAGCGTCTCACCCAGCGCGTTGCGCAGCTCAAAGAGCAAGCTACGCCCGCAGGAGCGCCTAGTGCGTTGCGACTATCGTTTCAATCACGATTTGCTCAGGCAATCTATGATGATGTCAACACGCCTCAAGCGTTGGGTGTGGTGCATGAATTATTCAAGTCAGAGTGTAGTGATGCAGAAAAACTCGCGTTACTCTTGGACTGGGATAGCGTGCTGGGTCTTGGCTTCTCAAGCGCCACTCTTCCCGAGATTTCTGTTCCCAAGCACGTGCAAGCCCTGGTTGATGCGCGCGAAGCGGCGCGTAGCAGCAAGGATTGGGCTCGGGCTGATGCTCTTCGAGCAGAAATTGAGGCGCACGGGTTTTCTGTTTCCGATACTGCTTCCGGCCCGCTCGTGTTCGACCAGAAGAGTTAAGTAATATGCCGTGTTGCGCCAGTGTATGATAGATACTTTCTTGAAGGGAATGCAATTTTTGACGTATCACGATACGCTCGGAGGCGCAAGTGCCACGATGACCAACCCGCAGAATCAAGCTGCGGGAATGTGGGTGCTGGTCGGTCTTGTCGCAGTGGTTATTGGCGCAATCATCATATTTAGCAAACAAAATAAGGCCAAATAGATTTATTTACAAGATAAAGTAATCCTATTCGTCACAGGAGAAAAAATTAAGCTTTATATATTACTTATTACCTATAATAGTATATGGTTTTACGCACTCTTCGTGGTTGGCTAGCGAAAGCCCGCTCGCCAGACAAACAATTCGCTATCATATCCTACGACTCGCTGCCAGAACTGTACACCTTACTCGCTGCCCCCGACCAAGTGCACGCTGAGGGAGTAAAAGTTAGCCACAATCTGCTTGAGCGAACGCTTGCGGTACACATGCAAGGAAAAACAACTGTGTTCGCGCTTCGAGAAGACCACGTGCTCGTGTTTTCTGATACGCCGTTTTCTGTGCAACAATTTCGTAGCGAGCTCAAAGCCGCTGCTATGAGGCAGCGAGCCAATACAAAATCAGCTCAATCGCATTACCAAGAGCGTGTATCAAAAACGGCCCCGTAAGACTTTGTGTTTTGTGATAGACCCATCCACCAATTGCTCCAAATAACAAGACGTACAACAGGTGCGGTGCTCGCATCCAAAACCCGTCAAATCCTCGAGTCAATAACGATGCGTGAGCGAGCACTTCTAGTCCTACCGCAATCCAGATTGCAGGGTGTATTTTCCAATCACTTCGAATGCGTTTTGTGAATTCAGTTTGAATCAGTCCTCGAAAGAGGAGTTCTTCAGCGAATGGGACGAGTACTCCTAGCATGAGCAGATAACCAAGGCCCGTTGAGAAGATGACTTGCTCAGGTATGCCTAGTGCTGAAAAATGATTTGTGAAGATATCCATGATGTACAGTACAGCCCCCGCACAGCACCCTACACCAATGCTGAGTCCGAGCATCTTGTTTGACCAAAACAGTCCGTGTTGTTTAATGGGGTCTAGTGTTGCAAACACATAGATAAGCAAAAGCACAACAAGAGGTATGAACTGGAGCGCCCATGACATCCATGGATGCGCAGCGAGCAATTCTTGTCCGACGATAATGACTCCTGCTTGATAAAAAATTCCTAACAGCACAGGAAGCAGTAGTGCTGCTGCGGTGACGTTGAGAAGAAACATCCATGTGCGCATATATTGTTGTGAGGTGAAGAGTATTAAAGGCTTTCTGGACGCTCAGCGGCGAATGCGTTAAAGCGCTCTTGCACGCTCTCAAGACTGAGTCCTTGTACTTCTGAGAGTACCATGCCTACCCGCCCACCTGATCGGCAGTAGAGATGGTAGGTTACGTTCTTGTCTAGTTCTCCTCGCTGCGCTTTCGCAATGAATTCGTTGTGTGGAATATTAATTGCTTCTGGGAGGTGTCCTTTCGCGTATTCTTCCGGTGTGCGCACATCAACTACTTGAGTGGTCATGGATGTGGGAGGATGGTAAAGTACTTGAGTGTTTCTAAAAAAAAAGCTTTTTGCGTCCATGTCTTCTCGTCCTGCGAGTACGAACAAAGTCATTTCTATCCGAGAGAGGATGACAACGAGCACCACTGTCCAGACCGCCCACGCAGGAACTTCGACGAGCAGTGCTATCGGAACGAGCAGTCCAAACAAGAGCATCGCGAGTTTTCCCAGCCAAAGGTGTGGCATCACAATTTTCTTACGCTTCCAAAGGGATGCTGCAAAGAAGATGATAAAAAAAGCTCCTACCACCAGAAGGTGTGTGGAGTACGTGCGAATCAGTTCAGGAACGAGTAGCCACAGCCACCACAGCGCTGCTGCTGAGAATAACAAGTCTATTGTGCCGTCAAAGTCTGCTCCTTTCGGGGATGCAAGTCCTTGTGCGCGTGCTACCATGCCGTCAAATAGGTCTGTGAGTATCGCGAATGCGTAGAAAACCAAAAACCACCCTGTCAGTTGAACGTATGCAAATACTGAGAGTGGGATGATGCTCACAAGACGCAGAGCAGTAAGCATGTTCGCCCAATTCATACGGTTTTTGAGTGGTTGGTGTATAAATACGCATCGCTTCACTGGACACGCGCGCACAATGTTTAAAAACGCAATGCTGCTTAGCAATTCTATGCCTCAGCGCACGCAGTCTCCTTCCAGCATTAATATGTTCAAGCAGTGTCCAAGAAAGTACTATTATCGCTACATTGAAAAGCGTCCCACAAAACCGAGCATTCATCTTGTGCGTGGAACAGTCGCTCACAGCGTACTTGAACACTTCTTTGAAGAACCCATCCAGCCTACGGGTGGCGGCTGGAGAACAGATTTGCAACTTCACGTTCTTCGCTTGCTTGAACGTTTTTGGTTAGAACACCAAGAAGAATTTAATCAACTTGATGAAACCCCTGAAGAGCTCGCTGCATACAAGGAAGAGACCAAGCGCATGGTGCTTCGTTGGGTGCATCACTTTGGTAATCGTCTCGAATGTTTTTTGGACGACATGAGTTTTGAGCAAGCGTTTTCACTGCTCACTCCACGCCGAGAAGAAGAATATCGTGATAACGAGTTGAATGTACGTGGATACATCGATGCGATAGAAGAAGTTGATGGGCGCGTAGAGCTTATTGATTACAAGACGTCAAAAAAGCCCGAGATTACAACTGAGTATCGTTTGCAACTCGGCATCTATGCGCTTTTGTATTTGCGTCGTCACAGCAAAATCCCTGATGGCGTGGGAATTCATTTTTTGCGTCACGACAAACAAGTCATGCAAGTAAATGATGATCTTCTCTTGGATGCGCAGTTTGAAATCGAGCAAGTACATATGCTCACTCAAACCGTTGATATTCGTGATTATCCCAAGAACATCACTCCGCTGTGTAACTGGTGCGATTATTACTCACTGTGTTTTGGTAAGCAAAAGCAGCAAACCCTATAAAGCAGGACTCATCCTGGCAT
>SKXU01000039.1 GCA_007128245.1 Candidatus Woesearchaeota archaeon | reverse complement strand
GAGATGAGAGCGACTTTTTTCCCTCGCGTTTGATAATACTTTGCAAGTTTTCCTGCTGAGGTGGTGTTGTGCACAACAATGCCGTTTGCGATAAAACTATGCGTATACGGAACAGACAGGTCATAGACCCACTCATCGTCGTTTTCTATCATGGCAGTGCTTGCTACGGGCATCCAGCAGACGTCGCTTGTCGCAAGGCGATCAAGCAAGGAAACAATTTCTTTAGGTGAGTGTTGAACTGTTGCGAGAAGTTGTTGTCCACTAAAAGAGAGCACATCCTCTTCGTCAATAAATCCTTGTCGCAAGAACTCTGCTCGCAACGCATTAATATTTGGTTGATTGAGTCCGATGGACTCTGGATTGCGAGTAATCACGTCATGGGAGAGGTAATCAATGAATTGTGCGTACTTACCAGGGTGTTTGGGACGGTAGTAATCAAGCAGTTTTTGTAGTTGTGTGCGAGAAATGCGTTGTTTTTGCTCATACAAACCATACGAAGAAACAGTGTGTTGCACTTGTCCTAATGAATGTCCACTGCGAAGCCGCAACTCACGAAGCAAGGGCACAAAAAGCATGTCTTGTTTTCCGTCACCTTGGGTTGCACTCATGCGCTTGTATGAAGATAATGCCTTTTGTTTGTACGGTATGAGCGATCCTATTGTTTCTGCGTACTGTGTCGCGTACCGCGCTTGAATACTAATTCGAGAATATGATTTGGCGCGAATAATTTTTTCTTCTTGCGTGCACACAATGCCCTGTTCCAAAAGAAGGTGCTTTACTTGTTGAAGTAATTGCTTGCTTTCTGAGATAACCTCTATACACCTTCTGTTCAGAGTCATGTGACCGTCACAATCAATATAGGCTCGTAAAAATGCCTTTCTTGCTTTGGGCGATGCTGATTGGACTCTCTTTGGAACGCGTAGGTTCCTTCCTTTTTTCCCAAAAGGCATTTCGCACAACGTTGAGAGAACTGTTGTGAGCGTTCTCGAGTTCACACGAAGATGAAGTGCTTTTGAGCGGTTGTCAGTGGTAATTGTTGTTTTCAGGCCAAAGAGTGACTGGGCAAGATGTGAAAAGCGCTCAAGCACTTGCTCAGAAGCAGTTGATAGGTGGACTGAGGATGATGACAGATACCCATCACCAATGGTATATCCGATGAACTCAGCAAGTTCAGGAGTGACGTGCTGCGGGAGAGTAATTGATTGTTGCGTACCTCTTAGGCGAATATGCTGTGCTGTTTCGGGAGCGAGTTGTATTGGAACCAACCCTTTCTTGAGTTGGTGGGTAAACGAAGCATAGCTCGGAACACCAAGTGCTTGCGCAGCTTTCTGTAGTGTGCCATGCTCTGTGACGAGACGCTGCTTGCTAGTGCTCGCTGTCTGGACATCCACGAATGCAAACGCGTCAAGCGAGCGAAGGTAGTTGATAAGAAGTGGTTGACGCGTGGTAAAACTCGTTTTTCTTGGAACAGCCACAAGATCGCCTCTCTGAAGGTCTTGAGCTGTTTTCTTTAGTACTTCATGACCATTCCACACAAAAAATGGGTGTTCAGGAGTAGTTTTGATTGCTGCGTCATTACCATTATCAAGGCGAACATCAACAAGCGCATCTTTTCTAAGCTTCCACAGATGAGATGCTTCTCTGTGTTCAATCTTGAGGGTGTGAGGATTAAATGAGGGAACAAGAAGCGGTTCTGAGAGCTCGACCACATAACCATCATCAGTTTCTTCTTGATGGTCTGCGTACCGATCGTAGAGGTCTTTTGCTCGCACACTCTCTCCGGTAGCAAGCAGCACTTCGCTATCCTTATGCACGCACTTCCCATTTCCGAAGAGCCCGACAAGCATGATCACGGTTGGTTTATGATCGGTTTTGAGCGGGACGTGTTCTCCACCAAGAAATGATGTGAGTTCCTCGTAGAGAATGTTTACGAGCTGCTCTTTTTTGGTAAGGCCCGGAGGGGTGCGCTCTTTTGCGCGCTCTTTAATACTTTTTGTGAGCTCAAAGACAAGCTTGACGTTCACATCTGCTTGAAGAAGTGCTCGCTGAATGTCTTTTGCAATCTCATTAATGAGTTTTTCATCAACAAAAGAGGCTCCTGTAAGCTTTGAGAGGGCTCCTTTGAGGCTGTCTCCGAGTTTATCTAAGACCATGAGAGTATGAAAGGGCGGGAATTATTTAAACTCTTGCCATCACTTTTTGTGTCGGCGAGGGCCGCGACGAGGGCCTTTCTTATGTCCGCCACGCTTTGGACCACGATCTTCTCTTTTTGGAAGAAGATAAATCTTTTTTGGCGAGTAATCAACGTGGTGCTTGTGAATGTCTCGCAAGGAGTCGCCTTCAATACGAGAAAACAATCGGTGCTCTTCTTGGTCTAAGAGCGTGAACGCTTTTCCTGAGCGTCCTGCACGCGCAGTTCGTCCTACGCGGTGCGTGTAGGTCTGCACATCTCTTGGCACGTCATAGTTGAATACGTGTGTTACGCCATCAATATCTAGTCCGCGCGCAGCAACGTCTGTTGCGACAAGAATCCTAATGTCACCGGTATCGAATTGGTCAACAATGTTTTCTCGCTTGTTTTGTGCGTGTCCACCGTGTAGCGGCTTTACTTTAAACCCTGCTCTGTCAAGGTGCTCTGCGATTTTGTCTGTGAAAAGCCTGCTGTTTACGAATACGATGGCAAGCTCAGGGTTTTCTTCTTTGATCAGGTGTGTGAGCATGTCTGTCTTGTACAGCGATCCGCAGTCAACATAGAATTCTTCAAGCTTGGTGTTATCAACATACACGTGCTCTGTTTTAACGACTTCAGGGTCTTGCATGAAGCTCTCAGCAAGAACTCGCGCCTCGTACGGCATGGTTGCTGAGAAAAAGAAGTTTTGTTTGTGCGGAGGAGTTTTGTCGATGATGCGCTTGATATCGTCGATAAAACCCATATCAAGCATTCTATCTGCTTCGTCAAGAACAAAAAACTCTATTGCATCAAGCTGTAAAGACCCTCGTTGTAGATGATCAATGATTCTTCCAGGTGTTCCTACAACAACATCTGCTACTTCGAGCGCCTTGAATTGTGGCTCATAGTCTACTCCGCCGTAAATAACGGCTGTTTTTATCGCAGTGTTTTTTCCTGCAAGCATAAATTCTTCTTCTACTTGCTTTGCAAGTTCTCGTGTGGGAGCGAGGATGATTGCTTTAATCCCTCTTCCTGTGTGTTTTTTGAGTTCTTGCACGATAGGGATTGAGAAGGCAAGGGTTTTTCCTGAGCCAGTAACTGCTCGTCCAATAACGTCCTTTCCTTTGATCGCTGGAGGGATGCTTCCTGCTTGAATTTCTGTGGGGTGGACGATGCCTTTTTCGTTGAGTGCGTCGAGAATGTCTTTGTCTACTGATAGGTCTTTGAAGGTAATTTCTTGTACGTGTTTCATATGTGTTCCTACAGAAAGCATGGTCGACATCAGCGTGCTTGTTTTCCGCGCTGACGGAATGGCTGCTTTCTTGTGTGTATGACAGCGAGTAGGCAGGAGTATATAAAACAATTATATTACTATATGGAAAAATAAGGTTTGCAAGAAAAACACTTAAGCACCACACCGCACTCGCACCAACATGAAGTACCCTAAGCTGCAAGGAACATTCGTGCTCGCGCCCATGAGCGGAGTCTCAGACGTCGCATTCAGAGTGCTTGCAAAACGACACGGAGCAGCCATGACATACACAGAATTCTGCTCGGCAGACGGCATCATCCAAGGAAACGACGTCACAAAAAAACAGTTTTATATTGACGAAGAAGAAGACCCCGTCGGTATACAACTCTTTGGGAGCACACCAGAAACCGTCAGGCAAGCAGCACAACTCGTTGAGGGACGAGCAGCAGTTATTGATTTTAACCTGGGATGCCCTGCATGGCACGTACTCAGCCAAGGATGCGGCTCAGCACTGCTTGCAGAACCAGAAAAGATCGAGGAGCTCGTACGAGAAGTCGCACAAGCACTACACACACCATTTACGGTCAAGCTACGACTCGGCCTTAATGACGCACACAAAAACTATATTGACGTTGCCAAACGATGCGTATCGGCAGGAGCAGTTGCTGTAGCACTACACGCACGCACCACCAAACAAGGATACTCAGGCAATGCGGACTGGAGCGCAATACGAGAACTCAAACAAGCAATCAACGTACCCGTTATTGGCAACGGAGACGTATTCACCCCAGAAGACGCTGTGCGCATGCTCAAAGAAACAGGCTGCGACTACGTCATGATAGGACGAGGAGCACGCAACAACCCATTCATATTCACACAAGCAAACCAACTGCTCGCAACAGGCACGTACGACGAGATCACTTCAGAGCAAAAAATCTCATTGTTCTGGGAATACTACAAGCTTGCACAAAAACACGCACTAGGATTTGAGCGCATCAAAGGACACGCAATGAACCTCACAAAAGGCCTACGCAGATCAAAAGAGCTACGCGTAGCACTCGGACAGACACGCACCACACAAGAAATCGTTGCGCTCATGGAGGCATTTGATGAGTGAATCACGCGAAATCCTACGAGCGTTCTTTCGAAAATGGAGCGCAACAGACCTGACACCACGCACACGAAAAATACTCACAGAAGACCTGATGCACATGCGCATCATGCTTGAGATATACGGAGAAGACACCACAGTACTCGACGGGTGCGAGAGTGCGCACAGCAGAGAATGGTTTGGTAAGCGCCATCATGAGGTCAGCAATGAGTGATGTATACATCGGTATTGATGAAGCCGGAAGAGGCCCCTTCATAGGCGAAATGGTGCTGTGCGCAGTACGCGCAAAAAACACAGAATTACCACAAGGCGTTGTGGACTCAAAGCTCTTAACACCTAAAAAAAGAGAAGAACTCTACGAACACCTCATCACGCTGCCACACGCAATCCGCATCTGCTCAGTAAAAGAAATAGATACAGCAGTCGCAAAAAACGGGTTGAACTGGCTTGAAGCGGACAAAACAGCAGAACTCATCAACGAGCTCGGAGGAGGACGCGTTATCGTGGACTGCCCCGCAAAAAACCTTGCTGCGTACAAAGACTATCTGTCTGAGCGCTGCCCCGGAGCAGATATTCACGTGCAATACAAAGCAGACCTCGAACATCCCGTCGTAGGAGCAGCAAGCATCATTGCAAAGGTCGTGCGCGATCGAGCAATCAAGGCACTGCATGACGAGGTAGGAGTTGATTTCGGCTCAGGATACCTCACAGACCCGAAAACCCAAGAGTTTCTCAAAACCATGCCGCTTGATTGGCCGCACGCACGCAAGAGCTGGAAGACACACCAAGCACTCGCTGCGCAACGAGAACAAAAAACGCTTTTTTAAAGATACAGCACGTGGCGCAGCATCATCCAGAAATGGCAGAATGCACCGAGCATGACAAACACGTGCCAGACCTCGTGCGGACCCCACATATGATTCCACAGCTTTTGCTCAAGCACGTAAAACACTGCTCCTCCCGTGTAACACACCCCACCCAGAAACATCCAAAACAGTGCTGCTCCAGAGAGCACTTGGGAGAGTGGAACCAGAGCGATGAGCGCAAGCCAACCCATGCAAATGTACATAAGTGTTGACAGCGTTCGTGAAAGCTTGATATCACACGCCTTAAGCACGATACCCACACTCGCAAGACCCCAAATAATCCCAAACAACGTCCACCCCCAAGGACCACGCAGCGCCACCAAGCACACAGGAGTATACGTTCCTGCGATGAGCAAAAAAATAAACGAGTGATCAATACGGCGCAGCACACGCTTAGCTTTTGAGCGCTGGGTGAGGAAATGATAGACTGCACTTGCAGAAAACAAGAGCACCATGGACGCGCCGTACACAGCAAACGACACCACGTGCCACGCAGTAGCCCAAAGAGCAGAAAACACCAACAACACCACCAAACCTGCCGCGGCAAGCACTGCTCCAATAAGGTGTGTTAGGCTGCTGACGGGCTCGTACTCGCGCTTCATCACAAAAAAATCTGTGCGCAGAATATAAACCTAGCGAGCGAACGCATATAAATAAAGAAGAGGTTAACATCGGGATGGGAGACGAGTACGAGACGCTCAAAGCAAGCATCAAAGCTATCAAAGAGCTAGACGGAGACACGAGACAAGAAGAGTATGTCAAAGAACTCAGAGCGTTTCACAAAACACTCCTCGATAAACCCAGCCCCCGCGCAGGATTGCGATCCACCCTGTACCGATCCATCGAACGCCTACTGATATACTACAGTGAAGGAAACATGCAAAAGGTACAAAAAGAGTGCGACAACGCACTGCGAATTGCCAAAGCATTTTATGCGTGAAGCGTCGAAACCCTTATAAACGCTTATAACGCTCAAGATTTGCAGTGAGCGAGCGAGTTTTAGCAACGAAAATCAACAAGATGGAAATGAAGGGCTTTAAGTCCTTTGCCACGAAAACAGAAGTCCCATTTAGCGACGGCTTTAACTGCGTTCTCGGCCCAAATGGGAGCGGTAAGTGCCTCACCGGGGATGCGCAAGTACAGCTCGCAAACGGAAGAGTGGTTTCTATACAGCAACTTGTAGATCAACACGAAAAACGCTCAACACCAATGGATGATGGATGGATGGCACTCGGAGACGGAACGAGTGTTCTTGCAGTGGATAAGCGCATGCGACTCATAAAAAAACCTATTCAAGCATTCGTTAAGCGCACGGCACCAAAAACCTTGCTCCGCATACAAACAAAAACTGGTCGCTCAGTAACCGCAACACCCTACCACCCATTGTTCGGACTCAAAAATGGCACGTTTACTGCCTTGCGTGCAGACGAACTCACAGAAGGCATGCGTATCGCAACCCCAAGAACGCTACCCGTACAAGCAACAAGCAACGTGTTTTACGAACTCTTAGACCTTATCACCACCAAAGACAGCTTATATGTTCCAAACACACAGCAACTGCAAACAATAGTTCGAGAGCGCAAAAAAGGCACGTGGAAAGAAACCGCTAAACAAGCACGTATACCATATCTTGCTCTCAAAAGTTTTTTGGATGGACAAGCAATAAACGTTGCATACCTCATCAAGCTCTTGCGCTGGTATAATCTCTCAAACGATGCAATCATAGAGCACCTTGCGATCATGAAAGGAAAAAGTACCTCAAAGACGTTGCGCGTTCCTTGGAATAACTCCAAAGAGTTCTCACGCTTTTTGGGACTCATCCTCGCAGAAGGACGACTCACAAAAAATGGACAAGTGTGGTTTGTAAACGGCACAGAAGAGATTGTAAAAGAATATTATGTGCTCACGCAAAAACTCTTTGGTGCACACACAACAATAAACGAGTATAAACCACGCGCATGGGATGTTATTACGTACTCAAAACCACTCATCACACTACTTAAACACTTCGGAGTAGGACAGAATAGTGGAGACAAAAGCGTTGCTGGATGGTACTTTGGGCGAGCAAACAATAATGAACTCTCAGCACTCCTCTCAGGACTGTATGATGGGGACGGATACGTTTCTCACAACACAATACAACTCACAACAAAATCACCGAAACTCGCACATGCAGTCAATACCGCATTGCTGCGACTAGGAATTATTGCTCGCACACAAGAAATAGTGAAGATCGCTACTAATACAGGATTTAGTGGAGTATATCAACAAGTAAGTGTGTACGGGTCAGAGCAGTACACATCGTTTGCAGAAAAAATCTCTCTTCTTCATCCACTAAAACAAGAGCGTCTAAGAAATGCAGCTACACGCAAAACAAACCCTAATCATGACTTGCTTGAAGTAAACGAGTTAGTGCGACAAGCAGTAAAAGAACAAGGCATCGCGATTAAACCATTACGAAAACAGTTTCCTCGACTTGAAGCATACGTATACAATCAATGCCTTCCGACACGACAAGGAGTAGCACTTCTTCTTGAAAAGGTGTTCACAAAACAAACACGAGCCACAAAGCAACTCACCACTGTGTGCGCTTCTGATTTACTATGGGATGAAGTTGTGAGTATTGAAGAAATAACCCCAAAAGACCCTTGGGTGTATGATTTGTGCGTTGAAGAACACCACAACTTTATTGCAAACAACATTGTGGTGCACAACTCAAATATTCTCGACAGTCTGTGCTTTGTCCTTGGAAAATCAGGAAGTAAGAGTCTGCGAGCAGAAAAAACAGCAAATCTCATCTATAACGGTGGAAAATCAAAGAAAGCAGCAAAGCAAGGAGAAGTACACATCTATTTTGATAATACCTCAGGAGTGTTTCCGGTAAAAGAAAAAGAAATCAAGATCAGCAGAATCGTTAAAGCAAGCGGTCAATCAGATTACAAAATCAACGATGAGACGCGCACACGAACAGAAATTACTGATTTGCTCGCGCACGCACGCATCAACCCAGACGGATACAACATTATCTTGCAAGGAGATATCGTCAAACTCGTTGAGATGAGCCCAAACGAGAGACGAACCATCATTGAAGAAATCTCAGGAATCAATATTTATGAAGAAAAAAAAGCCAAAGCAGCACGAGAGCTTGAGCGCGTAGACCAACAACTCAAAGAAGCAGAAATCGTGCTTGCAGAACGAAAAACCTATCTTACAGAACTCAAAAAAGAACGAGACCAAGCACTCAAGTTCAGAGAACTCGACGAGAAGATTAAGCGAAACAAAAAAACGATTAACCACAGAAAACAAGAGGAGCGAGAAAAGAAGATAGCAGAGCTGGAAGAAAAAATGGCTTCTGAACGAGAAGGCATCAACACCATACAAGACCTTATTGACGACTTAAAAAAGCAGATTCTCGAAAAAAAACGACAAGCAGACGAGGTAGCGCGAGAACTCGAAGAAAAAGGCGGCAAAGAAGAAGTACAAATCACTCGCGAAGTAGAAGAGCTCAAAGTAGGAGTTGCGCTCAAAAAACAACGCCAACAACAACTCAACACAGAACTTGAGCGAATCAACAAGCGAAAACAAGAACTAACAACAAGCCAAAAAGACACGAAAGACCGCATTGAGCGCTTACAAAAAGAAATCCAGACAGCAGAAAAAAAGATTTCCACACGAGAAAAAGACCGCCTCACACTAGAAAAGAAAGTGGAGGAGTTTAGAAAGAAAAACGATCTAGAAGGAGCAGCACAGATAGACAGCAAAATAGCAGATATTGACAAGAATGCTGAAAACCTTCAAGAAGAACTCGGCCGCCTGCGAGAACAACAACAAGAACTCCTCAGAAACAAAGACAAACTTGAGTTTCGCATACAAACAATCGACGAAAAAGTAAACAAAGTCCTTGAAGCACAAAAAGAAAACAAACAACAACTCCAGGTCCTCAAAGCAAAGCGCACAGAGCTTACACGCGTCCTCGCAGAACTCAACACCGCACTTGATCGCGGATCATCAATCGTTCCGGAAATACAGACAGCAAAAGGAAAACTTGAGTCGCGACGAGACCAACTCTCAAAACTGCGCGCACGACAACTGAGCATCCAAGAGCGCATGGCAGGATCAGTTGCTGTAAAAAAAATCCTTGAGATGCGAACAAAAAACAAGAAGATCTACGGAACAGTAGCAGAACTTGGAAGCGCATCCTCAGAGCACGGACTCGCACTAGAAATAGCAGCAGGAGCGCGCGCACGAAGCATCGTCGTAGAAGACGACCAGACAGCCCAGGAGTGTATTCACTACCTTAAATCACACCAGCTCGGAGTAGCCACCTTTCTTCCCTTAAACAAATTATCTGCTCGGACAATACCCACAGAGCTGCGCACACTCAAAATAAGCGGCGTGCACGGACTCGCGCTCGACCTGGTGCAGTACGATAAACGGTTCGAAAAAGCATTTCAGCACGTGCTCGGATCAACACTAGTCGTACAAGACGTTACTGCAGCACGAAAGGTGGGTGTCGGAAAAACCCGTATGGTAACGCTCGACGGAGACCTCATTGAGAGCTCAGGAGCAATGACGGGAGGGTACCGCGCACGCAAACAAGGAGCAGGAGCAGCATTTCAAGAACAAGAACTCAGCGGAAAACTTGGCGAGATAGAAAAAGAAGTTGCGGACTATGAAAGCATTGTCTCACGGCTCACCTCTGAGCAACAAGGACTTGATACAAGCATCCAAGAACTGCGAGAGCGACGACACCAGCTCGAAGACGAAGTATCGGCGCTTGAGCGAGAACTCCACATCGACAGCGCAGACATTGATGCATCACAAGAAGATAAGAAAAAATTACGTGTTGAAGCACAAGCACTCGAAAAAGACATTGATGAGATCATCATGACCGTGTCTGCAAAAAACAAAGAGCTTGGACGCCTCAAGATGGAAAAGCACTCTTTGCGAGAGAAAATCACGCAACTGCGCAGCCCGCAACTGCTTGCTGAGATGAACACATTCGACCAGCAACGACAACGCATAGGAGAAGAAATCGTAGCCATCAGAACAGAGATGCAAGGACTAAAAAACCAGATTAGCTCCGTACACCAGCCCGAACTTGAGAACATCACAAAAATCCTTGATCAACACGACAAAGAAAACAAAGGATTCCTCGAAGAACAAGAACAACTCAAAAAAGAAGTCAAAGAAGACGAAGCAACCCTAAAAGAAAAAGAAAAGGGCGTTGAGCAATTTAGAAAGCAATACAAAGCACTGTTTGAGACGCGATCAAAACTCCAAGAAGAAGTGACAAAACTTGAGGAAAAAACGATTCGCGAAGAAGAAAAAATACGCAAAGCAGAGCACACCCTTAACGCATCAAGCATACAAATGGCACAACTCAAAGCAGAACTTGCCGGTCTGAAAGAAGAAGGGCGCGAGTACGAAGGAATTGAACCCTTTAAAACCAAAGCGCTCGAAGACATCAAGGCAGAAATCAAACAATTCGAGCGCATGGTACAAGACATGGGAGCAGTCAATATGAAAGCGCTTGAGATGTATGAGCGCGTAGAAACAGAATACAACACTCTTGTCAACAAGAAAGAAACCCTCTCAGGGGAGCGAGAGGACGTGTTGCTTATGATTAACGAGATAGATGCGCGCAAGCGAGAACTCTTTATGAGAACATTTGAAGCAATCGAAGAACAATTCAAGAGCATCTTTGCATCACTGTCAAGCAAAGGAGAAGCATTCTTAGAACTCGAAGACCCAGAAGACCCCTTCGCCGCAGGCCTAAACATTCGGGTACGCCTATCAGGAACGAAATTCATGGACATCCGCTCTCTGAGCGGAGGAGAGAAAACCATGACGGCACTCGCATTCCTGTTTGCGATTCAAGAACACCAGCCAGCAAGCTTTTACGTACTCGACGAAGTAGATGCTGCGCTTGACAAGAAAAACTCCGAGCGACTCGCACGCCTCGTGCGAGAATACTGTGACGAAGCACAATACATCATCATCAGCCACAACGACGGCGTCATCAGCGAAGCAGACACCCTGTTTGGAGTATCCATGAACGAACATGGAGAATCCCAGGTGACAAGCCTGAAAATCTAAACGTTTTTAAATAAACTCGAATCGTCTCTACTTATGAGTGAGAAACGATTGATTATTTTTCCTACAGCAGACATTCCCACACCAACCAACCTTCACGAACGCAGACAACGCAATTGGATGGGACCAGATAAACGCCTACAATCAGAACTCTACCAAGAACTCGGAAAACGCATGTTTGGCGTCACGTGGCCGTTTGTTGTGACAACCACAGAAAACGCCCTTGGCCTTGGAGTACAACCATGGCACCTAGAAGGACCGACACTCCCCTACACAAGAAATGAACAACTTGATCTCGAAGAAATCACACAAGCAGCACGAGAGAGTGCTGCGCATGCCAGTCCCGACGAGTACGTCCTTGATGAGCGCGTCATGTGCCACCCTGTACTCTGCGCAGCAGAACTCATTGGATATGAGGTGCACAGACAAATAGTCCTTGAGCGACTACCGTCAGAAAGCGATGTACTCAAAGAGTGCGAGCGAGCAATCACAGGACACCTCACAGGAGCAGATGCACTCATGTGGGCGCTTGGACAGGAAGCACCCATTCTCGGCAAGTACCACAGACAAGCAATGCAAGAGCACCTAGAGTACATGACAGACCATCCCGCAAGTATAGGGTTTGAGGATGTAGATAAAGAAAATCTCTCCTCAGTAAAACAGCGACTTGAGCAAGCACTACAAAGTAATGAGCCACTGTATCAATATAGCTTCGCAAGAGTACATGAAAGCTAGATGCGCTCAAAAACAGACAGCACTTGCTCACGCGTAGCGTCCCAGGAAAAGCGTTCCTCAATAGTTTTTCTCGCACTGCGCCCAAGACGTCGCCGCACGCCGGTGTTAAGCAACTGCTCAAGATGACGAGTAAGCAACACAGCGCTTTTTTCTTCAAACAACAACCCATTCTTCTCGTGCGTAATATAATCAGGAATATACCCTACAGGTGTGGAGACCACTGGCAAGCCGCAGCTCATCGCCTCCATCACAGACAAACAACTCGTCTCCGTAAGCGACGAGAGCACGTACGCATCCATAGCGTGCAGATACGGCACCACATCCTCCTGAAAACCTGTTACTGTGACACCGTCTCGGTCAAAGACCTGACGAATTTCTCGCAGACCATCCCCCACAATAAGCAGATGCGTGTTCACACCAGGATTTCGCGATCGAAACGATAACCACGCTCGCAGAAGAGTTTTCAAGTCTTTTTCTCGCGCTAAACGTCCATGATAGCCCACCACAAAGGCGTCAGGATCGATGCCAAGAGAGGTTTTTGCTTTCTTCTTACTTTTTGCCGGGAAGAATTTTTTCGTATCAACGCCCAAGTGGATAATCACTCGCTTATTTTCTATCTTATTCCAAAAGTACGCCTCGCTTACGCCCACAGAAGGAAATATCAACAAATCAATACCGCGATAGATAAGCCTACTAAAGGACTTAATAATTCCTGGAAGAAGGCGACGAAGAATATTTACTCCCAGACTCTTTGGCACTAACTCCCACTCAACACTGTGAGTGTAGAGGACGACCTTTTGTCTGCGAAGCTTTGCCGCAAAAAAGGCTGCCAGACCAATGCTTCCAAGCGCCTGCACAAACACCACGTCAGCACCCTTCGTGGCGCGAAATACACGAATTCCGTGCAGGCCCGCAGGATGAAAATCCCCTACACGAAGGCGCGTGACCGGTATCTTCGTGACCGGCCAAGGATCAGAAGAAGGCCCGAAGTCAGGAGCGATAACACTCACGTCGTGCACGTTTGCTAACGCAGGAAGAATCTCTTGCAAAAAACGACTGATCCCATCGTATCGAGGAGGATAATTATCTGTGGCGACGACAATCTTCATGGGGCCTTCACAAACACCTCCGCCATACTCATCCGGTGACGCAGCCCATGCACGAGGCCACGAAGCAACACTGTAGGGATGAGTTGGAATGTAGAGAGCTTCTGGCTTTTATACGTGTGAATCGCTCGCCACTTCTGAGAAAACGTCTTTGTGATATTCACCACAAGACGCGGCTGCTCACGATGCGTGATGTGCAACGGATTCCACACCGTATAGACCCACACCGCCAAGTCAGGATAATGTTGCTTTTTCAAGGAAAAAATGAGGTTCGCCACCGCGCGATGATCAGGGAAGACGTCATCAACAGCAGTCGTAAACACCATGCGAGGCTGCTCCTTATCAATAATTTCTCGTAGCCGAGACTCCACATCTCGCTCAACGATCTCTGTGCGCAGCGTCAAATCAGCAAGTTCAAAGAAGATGATATCCGCAACGCCCAAGATCTTGCCCGCTTTTATGCACTCACGCATACGCGTCGTACGCACCGCATCTTGCTTTTGCCAAAAATTCGCTTCTTCACCACCAGAAAACACTACCACGACCACGCGCTCACCCTCAGCAGCAAATTTCGCGATAGTACCCCCCATACCAATAGATTCATCATCAGGATGTGGAGCGAGGACGAGGATAGTCATACAGCAATTAAGAAGCCCTTGCTTAAAAAAGTAGTCAGAATACGGGAAGACGACAACAAAGTAGTCGCACCCTAGCACGCAAAAATGCGTCCGGCGGGAAGACGACAACAAAGTAGTCGCACCCTAGCACGCAAAAATG
>SKXU01000029.1 GCA_007128245.1 Candidatus Woesearchaeota archaeon | reverse complement strand
TAACATCTGTATCAATAAAGATTTCTTGGACAGAATCCCATAATAACCCAGGAGAACCGGTGCTACGCGCGAGCAGTTCCGCGTACAAATCCAACACACTCTGCTCAAACTCGACATCGTTGGTACACACCAAGTCAGTAAGGGCATCATAGTTTCCACACTCACAAGGGCTTTCAGTACAGAGATCCGAGACAAGAGTTTGTGAGAGCACGCCAATCACATCAATACCCGCGCGGTCAATATAAAAATCTTCTTGCGGAGAAGGCAAGTTCATGAACACAATGCTTGTTCCCACAATAAGCACAAGTATAGCGATCACCGCATCTAACGTAAACATGTATCCTCGTCTCATATTTTACACGCCACCACATTCAATTGTACTATACGATTGTCTTCTGAAAGTTGATTCAGCAGCACCACAGGCCTGAACGTCGTCATGCCCCGCTCATACTCTGCGCAAGGATTCCCTCCGCCGCGCAACACGGCATCGCATGTTTGACCTGCAACACTCAGGTTTCCTGCTGCCACGCGACCATTCACATCTAAGAAGTCTCCGTCCACATCCATGATGTACAAGCATACATCATACCCGTCAGGGTAGAGCGCTATGCCACCCGTAGGGTCTTTTCCAAAGACCGCTTCATCAATGGATTCCAGGGAGTAAAACTGTGAGAGACCATCGTAATCAACGCGGTATCCGCGAGTCATAAACTGCTCGGACGTACCTTCGAGTGTTTGTTCTAAGTTATCAAAGACAAACAAGAGCTCTGCTTCAAACTCCGGAGGAGTGACTTCAAAACGTGGCAAGAAGAATACAAGGATAAATACTGCTACGAAGATAAGAAACAGTAAGACACCTGAGAGCAAATCAAAACTCACTACTTGTCCCCGTTTCATATCGTCACAAACACCCCCGAAGCATTTTTGTGAATGCGAATCTGATTGATAAGGTTCTCTTCAAACACGTCTTCAATGAGAGGAAGCTGCGCACTCGCAAGTAAGCGACCATTTTGGAAGACGCGAGCCACACTATCAGAACCAGAACTTACACTGAGCACAATAGGAAGACCGTTGATGACTGGAGGAACAAATAATGACGTGTTAAAATCAGTGCGAGACGTGGAGGCGACAATTGCTCGCACCTTGATTTGCTCAAGTAACTGGTCAGCCTGGCTTTCAGCATCGGCAGCTTCGCGTAGCTGCGCAGGAAAGAACGTTGCTGCCAGGATGAATATGAAAAGACCAATCGTGAACAGCACCAAAAATTCAACAGCCACTTGTCCTCGAAGCACCCTAGTCTACCTCCGGCGTCACAAGAACAGCAATCCGTCCATCACGACGCACTGTCTCAAGAGAGAACTGCTTAAGGCCAGGAAAGGTTACTGGCTGTCTGAATACAAATACGTTATTACAAGCAACACCTGCACACTCAGCAATATACGCAGGAGCAACGGTGTCCTCATAAATACTTGGAGCAATGAGTGGCGCGCGCGACTGATAATAAAACGTTTGAGGAATCACACCATCATCAATGCGAATCACAAGATAATGAAAGTCATTACTATTCACAGTAATAGTAAACATGACAATCTCTTCGACATTATTAGGCATGGGAAGAGAAACTTTCTTTTGGGCAAACAAGCCAAGATAAAACACTTGCTGCGCGGCCTGCGTAAGGCCTCGGCCAACTTGGTCAGCTTGTTCAGAAGTGACCGCGCCATAAATTGTTGTTTGCGCAAAGGTTGAGAGAAAAATAGCGGATGGAAGTACAATCAAGAATACAACCACGCCGATGATGATTAAGTATTCAATACTGATTTGTGCTTTGCGCATCGCTCACTCTCCTTAAAAAAAAAATTGAGGAAAAAAAAAGAATTTAGTTTGAACCGGTAGCTCGTGTGCGTACATCCCCTGAGGAATCTTGCACGATAGCACCTTCACGGAATCGGTATTGCGTGTAGATCTGTGCTCTGAGGGTTCGTCCAGCTTGCGCTTCACCTAGACCATCATCATCATCAGCAAGGCTTAGCTCGATACTTGCAATCTCGCCAGGAGGCAGCGTGCGAGCGGAACCTATGTTTTCACCACCCACTTGACCTATCGCAGTAATCTGCCCTGACCAGTGAATCCCTGTTTCATCAGTTGCTCTGACCTCCAAGAGTTCAATCGGTCGTTGACCGATATTACGGATCCCCAGAGACAAGTTGTTTGTCTCTGCTGAGAAGCTGAGCTCCTCACAGTTCAGGTCGGAAGTTCCGCCCAAGTCGCACCTGTCAGGAAGATAGCTTCCAAGATCAAGGATGTTAAAGTACAGCATACCGCCCATCACAGAGAGGGCAACGAGAATGACCAATCCGTAGACGATCATGGTCTCGATAGAGAGTTGTCCAAGACGTTTGAGTTTCATGACACATTCTCGCAAAGAGAGTTTTTAAATCTTGCGGCAAAAACGTCTCTACCACACAATAACTACTTCTCTGCGCAGGGCTTATAAATCACGCAAGGTTTCTGAGAAGTATGCGAGTCGCGTTCGAAACAATACGATTTTTCCCATCAACAAACGGTGTTCGAGGACTACTGCTAAAGTACTTCTCGTTTGAAATACGAGACGAAGACCTACGCACCGTAGGACCGTACCGCGTGCAAGGAGGAGCACTCGAGTTTGAGGCACACGAAAAAAAATATGAGCGCTTTATGGGAGTACTCGCACGCGCACTCAAAGAAACACTCACGTGCACCATCACAAAAAATCCCGCGACCTACATCGACCGCACCTCAGGAGTGCCACTGATAGGAGCGCTCGAATTCGGCATTATCGATAGAGGATCAAACCTTATCGAGATACGACCGTGCAGCGGCTGCAACCTCGCGTGCACGTACTGCTCTGTGCACGAAGGACCAGGAGGACCAAAAAAACGCGAACTCCTCATAGAAAAAGACTATCTCGTAGACGCCTTTGCAGAAGTAGCACAAGTCAAAACCAAACCCATGGAAGTCTTTATTGAGACGCAAGGAGAACCGCTGCTGTACGCAGACCTGCCAGGAATGATACGTGATTTGCGCGCACGATACGACATCGTGCAAGTAACCATGGTGACTAACGGCACCTTTCTTACACGAGAAAAAGCACAGGAACTCGCAGACGCAGGGCTTGACAGAATCAACTGGAGCATAAACAGCCTCGACCCTGAGCGAGCAAGAGAAATAGCAGGAGCACACTACGACGTGCACCGCATAAAACGACTCATACAAGAAGTATCCGAAGTACTGCCCGTACTGATGTGTCCAGTGATTATGAAAGGCGTAAACGAAGACGAGATGGAAGCATTTGTAGAGTTTGCAAAAACAATCAAGAAAACAGAGCCCATCATCGGCTTTCAGAACTTTTTGTACTATAAAGGAGGACGAAACCCCGTAGACGAGATGCCATGGGAGGACTTTCGCAAGCAATTATCTGCATTAGAAAACAAGCACGGAGTGCGACTATCAGTGTCTGCAGAAGACTTCTCAATCGTTGATGACGCATCCCTGCCAAAACCCTTTAAGAAAAAACACGTGATAGAAGTAGAGAAGTTGTTTGCGGGACGCATGAGAAACGAAACCTTTTGTCACGCACAAGGACGAGTCGTGAAAGTAATCGGGCGCGTTCCTGACAAGCAACGATTCTCCGTACAACTCATCAGAGATAAGCACAACATCTTTGTGGGTAAAGTGGTGTAAAACTTAAATAGCAGCACCACTACGTTGCATTCATGAAGAACATAGTTGATACAATACTTGCAGTCGGAGGAGAACATGTACAATTCATACTATTATTTGGATCACAAGCTCAAGGAACACAAAAAACATATTCTGACACAGACATCACCATAGGGTATAACGGACCCCACAAACACAAATTCTTAATTGATGTAGCAGCAGCGCTTCCAAACACCGCCGATATCTCATTATTCGACCAATTACCACTCGTCATTCGCGATCAAGCTTCACGCGGACGCATACTCTATTCGCGAGACAAAAGCGAGACAATGCAGCACCTGCTTGGCGTGCGAAAAGAATTCTCTCGATTCAAAAAACACTATGACGAGCACACCAAAGCCCGCCGGGAACGACTCTATGCGCAAAACAAGAATTGAACAAAAGCTTGCTGAGCTAGGAACATATCTTAATGAGCTAGACCGTATCATACCGCAACCAAAGGAATACACAAAAGACCTCGTTACTCGCAGAGCAACAGAGAAAACCTTGGAACTCTGCATAGAAACAGTGCTCGACATCGCAAACCTCATAGTATCAGAAGAAAATTTAGGATTTCCAGACGACGAAACACACGCCATTCAACTCTTATCAAAAAGAATTATTTCGGAAGAACTAGCGACGCAACTCCTTCGGATGAAAGGATTTAGAAACATCCTTATTCACCGATATACCACAATCAATCCAGACCTTGTTATCGAGTACCTTACAGACCACATGAAAGACTTTGAAGAATTTACACAAGCAATCGTACAGTACTTACAACAATAACCCCCCTCCCACACAGGCGCAACGTTGCGCCAGATCTCAATTGTTCTTACATCTGCTGCGAGCAATCTTGCTGCTTTATAGCGGTAGAAAGATACATTACTCCACAAAAGAAAACCGCCATAAACGTAAAGTACACCCAAGGATAGTCCGCTAAGAGAAAGAGCCAATCAAAAAAGAACGAATCGGATTGAGCAAGTAGGGATATCAATAGGAGCATTGGAGCAAATGAGACCAACGCAAATGTTTTTGGGTTACTACCGTATCGTATCCCATGATACAGATACCATAACGAGCCCGCAATAATAAGTACATCTAACATAGTAGAGAGGAGTAAAAAAAGTTTATAAATTACTCTCTTAGCGCAGGCCACCCCTTGCTCAGAATTTGGAATGCCGACACAACTGCTAACACAACCGACATCCACAACACCACCTCAGTAGCAACGAGAAGCCACCACGCAGGGAATGCTAACGAGAGAGCGAGTAAGATAAGAAGGGCTGATTGGCCAATGAACTTGATTTTTCCAAGAAGCATGCTCGGAATCTCCTTGCCTTTCTGCGTTGCTAAATGACGAATTCCGAGAACAAGAAAGTCTCGAATCACAAATATTCCAAACGCAATCGCTGAGAGTCCTTGAGTTGCCACAAAGTACAGCAGCACAGTATGCACGAGAATCTTATCCGCGAAATGATCAAGAAACGTGCCGAGCTTAGTGATTGTATTCGTTTTGCGTGCAATAATCCCATCTAAGGTATCAGTAACGATAGCAATCACGAGAAGCACTAATGCAAGCACAGGATTAATTGAGAACAAGATCAGAATCGGAAGTATCAAAAAGAGGCGCACTGACGTAAGAACTGTGGCAAGAGTAACCCGCATAGGATTTACGAGTGCAGACTCATATAAAAACATACAGGGCAAAGTCGTACTCGCACCAGATATATTCTCAGTAGATTACGACCAACTCTCACACCTAGGAGTGAAGCGACTCGTGTTTGATTATGACGGAACTCTCGCTTCTCGCTGGGGAGCAATGCCCTCAGCAGCAGCCATGAAACTACTCTTTTCCTTACAAGAACACTTTGAAATAGTAGTGTATAGCAACAACTGGCTGTTTTGGAAGCGCAGACAACACTTTTTTTCTGCCAAAAACATTGCGTACAAAAAAACCCAAAAACCGCTGCGACTAGAGCGCGACGAAGAAAAACCAACCGTTATTATCGGCGACAAATGGCTTACAGACAGACTCTACGCATGGAGTAGACGCTGGGGCTGCGTACTTGTTGGAAAATCAGCGTAAATACACCAAACAAGACAAATACGTATGAGAATAGTGTGTAGAAAAAAAAAAGAAAAAGAAAAAAGGGGCGGCTTAAGCCGCTTATTGAGCTGATCGAACAGACGTTGCTTGTCCGCCTGATACAACAACTTCTACAGAGTCTCCAGACATTCCGGAAACAGTTTCAGTTGCTGCTCGAGCAAGAACACGCGACGTTTGTACGGTATCTTGTGCGTTCAGACCAGCCACAAGGACTGCGACACGGTCACCAACAGCGAAGGTTCGGATCATACCCATGTTAGGCTCGAATCCTTCAGCACAATCCACAGGGTTTCCGAGGAGTGTTGCTGCGATGGTGTTTACACAAGGCCCACCAACAACGATGTGGTTGGTTCGTGCAGGGTCCGTGATGTCACGGTCAAGCACAGTTAGACCAACTGGCAAGACGTTCACACGGTCAGCACCGGTACCTGTCGTTGTGGTTGTTCGTTGAACTGCTCCGCCAACAACAAAGACTTGCGCCTCAACTTGTTGGTGTGGATAGCTGATGACCAGAGGGTCTGCTCCACCAGATACGCGGTCCCATTCGTAGATAGCACCGTATCGGTCAAGCGCAAAGCGCATGTCTGATCCACGGTCGCTAGCCTCGTAGAACGGGAAGTCGAATCCACCAAGCGCATCAACTGCAGTAGGCGGAGTAACTAGGTCCAGTTCATCGTTTGCGTTGTCAGTTCCAAACTGCCACGTAACAAGTACGTCACCGTCTGAGCTGTCGATGTCCTTTTCAAGGGTTCGTAGAGCAACCCACACAGGTGAGTCTCCGTACCATCCATCGATGTTCAGGTTTCCTTCGAAGTCAGGCGTAGCTGCTGCTGCGTCTGCTGCTGCATTCACGTCAAGGTAGAGAACTCCTCCGCCTCGTACAGTGATTGAAGCTGCAGTCACATACTCACCATCAGCTGCAGGCGCGTTAGCTCCTGTTCCAGCAACTCCGCCAGTTCTGTCCAAGTCTACGATGAGTCTGTAGTCAGGCTCTGCTGCTCCGTCTGTGAAGACCCAGAAGTCATAGTTTCGTCCTCCGACTTGCATGGTTCCTGAGCGAGGAGGCATTGCTGATCCAGCTGCAGTCACGGTTGACAAGTCGTAGAGCGTTCCAGCACCGAACGTTGCTTGAACTGGATTTCCGCTGTCTGATGCATGGGCGAACCGTAGGTTTCTGTTGAGCTCGTCAATGTCTGTCCATTGGAGGACAAAGCTGTCACGAGCGCTGTCTGAAACTGCTCCGTCAGTCAAGACGAAAAAGTCGTCAGGTCTGATGTTCGCCGATGCATCCCAGTCAACTTCTCCGCCGTCCACAACAAGTGTTTCGTGGAAGACAAGTCGCGTGTTTGCATCTTCACCGTATCCAATCTCGTTATCATCTGCGAAGAAAATGAATGGTACGTTGAATCGTTCGCCTCTTCGGTTCGTGAATTCAAGTTCGTACTCATCATCGCCTCGTGGGTTGAATGCGATTTCGGTTCGTTGTGGCTCAGTAAGTCCTTCGAATCGGATGTCGAAGTCTGTTCCGAGGAATGCTTCTTCATCACGGAGGAACTGTCTGATTCCTTCTCCAGGTGCAAGGTGGATCTCGCTTCTGAAGTCAGGGTCAACGTCGACGTCATACTGGATTCTGTTGAGGCGCACTTCGTTGTTTGCGAAGCTTGCGTCGAGTGAAACCGTTGCTGCACGTACGTTTTCGTTGTCAACTTCTACACGACCCGTTTGCCCGTTGAAGATTACCTTGTTTGCTCCAAGCCAGAAATCTACGAGAGATACAGGGTCTGCTTCTCTGAAGGTTGGTGGTGCAAGCGAGATGTCTCTAATCCCAATTTCGATTCCATCAACAGTGTCTGTTTGACCTGCTCGCAGGGTTCGAGTAACCTCTCCGTTCACCATGATACGAGCTGATGGAAGGTTATCTATACCACTTGGTTGCGTAACGAGTTGAATCGTTACTTCATAGTCTCGACCGTCAACACGGATTGTTCGTGTTTGTCCTACACCCAGGATTGCTGAGTAGTCACCAGCAAGCATTTCAAGCTCAAGGTGCTCAGAGTTGTCATCCCACACTGCACGCGTGACGGTGTAGTAGTTTCCGAGCATGAAGATTGTCTCATCTTCGAGGTCAACTGCTTGGAAGCGGTCTCCACCTAGGTCGCGCGTACTTGATCGTAGACCTGTTGTGAAGTCAAGCTCGTACGAAAACAAAGGCTGGTTTTGTCGGAACTCAAGGAAGATTCCTCGTTCTCGTCCAGCGCGTGTTTGTCGCTCTTTGTGTACAACACGTCCGTGATCGGGCGATGCTCCATCATAGTCAAACTCAATTGTTTGTTGGAATTGCGTTGTTGTTCTTCGTGTTGATACAGTTCCTGATCGAAGCATCTCAAGGTCTTGGTCTGTAAGAAGGCTTGTCACATCGCTGAGAAGTTCTCCAACTTCGAGGATGTCTCCAGGAGCCTCTACTCTGACTGCGTCACCTGTGATGTCTGTTTGCGTTGATCCATCGATAGCCACTGGCGTTGTTGACGCTGCTTGCAATGAAGAAGCAATGTCTGTTGCACCAAGCATATCTTCGATTTCTGCAGTTGCACCAAGAACGATGCGACCGTCAAACGCTCCGTCTGACATCACAAAGTTTGGATAGTCTGCCAAATCGTTACCAGGCGGGAAAGGTTGTGCAAGTGCTGCTCCTGCTGTGAGGCCGAGCATACCTGCGCTTGCGCCCAGTGCTGCAATTTTTTTCACTGTTTTTTTTATGTTCATTATCTTAACACCTCCATGTTCAACAATACACACGTTGTATGTACTGCTGCACCATGTCCGGTTGTGCTATGCACAGTTTACGCTGCGACCACGCTGTGTTGGTCGCGATTTATGCCTATGCATAGCAACAGACTGGCGAGTCTGTGTTATAGCTAACTGATGTCACGCAGCTTATAAAGTTTTCGCACTACAAATCAACCGAAATCCAGTAAAATACGCGTACAGGCGCTCCAGAGCTGATTTTGACATGATATGGGCTTTTGTGCCGACACAGTGACACACAAACCACAAAGCCAACAACACGTCTTGACGCTCCTAAACGTCAAAAAAAGATTCCATAATCAACAAAAACAAGAATGAAAGACAAATAACTGTTTAACAACCCTTACGCACCCCCTCCCTTAATAAAGCAACCCATACATCATACATCATCACACGTCATCTCAAGCACCCCCTTTATAAAGCCACGCAAAATAGTAGCGCACATGGCACACATCATCGTCATCGGAGCAGGATTTGGAGGACTCACCGCAGCAGCACTCGCAGCAAAACAAGGACACGACGTCACCCTCCTAGAAAAAAACGATCAGATCGGAGGGCGCGCATACGTCAAACACGTTGACGGATACAGCTTTGACCTGGGACCGAGCTGGTATATGATGCCAGAAGTGTTCGAAAGATTCTTTGCGCACTTTAACAAAAAAGTACCCTACAAGCTCACACGCCTAGACCCCAGCTACAGAATATTCTTTGAAGACGAAACCATAGACGTGTCAGCAGACCTCAAAGAAAATCTCGCGCTCTTTGACCGTCTCGAACCTGACGGAGCAAAAAAACTTACGCGCTACCTCGCACAAGCAGAATACCAATACAACACCGCGATGAAGCACTTTATCTACCGACCATACCTTAAACACACAGACATGCTCAACATCAAACTCGGTATTGAAGGAGCAAAACTCAAACTCTACCAAAGCATGGAAACCTACGTGAACAAAGAATTCACGAGCGACAAAGCAAGAAAAATACTCTTGTACACCCTCGTCTTCCTCGGAGGAGACCCCAAACGCACCCCTAGTCTGTACAGCCTGATGAGCCACGTGGATTTCAACCTCGGAGTGTATTACCCAGAAGGAGGCATGCAAACAGTCGCAAAAGCAATCGCACAACAAGCAACCGCACACAACGCCAAAATTCGTCTCAACGAACCAGTACAACGCATCAACACAGAAAACAAAAAAGTCGTAAGTGTGACCACCACCAAAGACACATACGCCGCAGACGCAGTGATTGCGAACGCAGACTACCACCACGTCGAAACACAACTGCTCACAAAAAAAGACACGAGCTACAACGAAAACTACTGGGCAAAAAAAACTATTGCGCCATCAGGACTTATCATCACCCTCGGAATAAACAAAAAAGTGCCAGAACTCGACCACCACAACCTCTTTTTCGCAACGGACTGGCAGCGCCACTTCGCAAACATCTTTGACAACCCCGACTGGCCAGACAACCCAAGCTATTACGTGTGCAAACCAAGCCACTCAGACCCCACAGTCGCTCCAAAAGGATGCGAGACACTCTTCATCCTCGTGCCAGTAGCAGCAGACCTTGACGACACAGACAAAGACGCGTACGCACAACAGATTATCGACCACCTTGACAAGCACGCGCCCATTAAAGGAAACATTACGCACCAAGAAGTACATGCGCACAGCTACTTCTCAGAACACTTTAATGCCTACAAAGGAACCGCGCTCGGACTTGCGCACACACTCTTGCAAACAGCAAGCTTTCGCCCAAGACAACAATCACCAAAGATTAAAAACCTGTACTACGCAGGACAATACACCCACCCAGGAATTGGGGTTCCCATGACTGTTATCAGCGGAGAAATAGCAGCGCAGCTTATCAAATGAAAAAACAGCTCTTCAAACAAGCAAGCAAAACATACTACTACGCAACCACCTTCTTTCCCAAACGCGTACAAGAAGACATCACCATCCTCTACGCGTTCGTGCGCGTAGCTGACGACTACGTAGACAGCGTGCCACAACAAGAAGAAGCCTTCACGCTGTTTGAGCAAACATACAGAAAAGCACTCAAAGGACACC
Organism: Candidatus Woesearchaeota archaeon; assembly: GCA_007128245.1. GTDB lineage: Archaea > Nanobdellota > Nanobdellia > Woesearchaeales > SKIA01 > SKIA01. Next base: position 3,403 of record SKXU01000029.1, on the reverse strand, counting down.
ACAGCCACAACGAAATCATCCATGATTTTGTCTTACTCCAAAAAAGAAAGCGATTCAAGCAAGCATGGATTGACAGCTTTCTTGCGGCAATGAAGCACGATCTCAACCCGAAACCACACCGCACACTCACAGAAACAAAAAAGTATATGCACGGATCAGCAGAAGTAATCGGTCTAATGATCAGTAACATCCTCGAGCTACCCAAAAAAAGCGCCAAACAAGCACAGCTATTAGGTAGAGCGATGCAATACATCAACTTTCTACGAGACATCAACGAAGACAACCAGCTCGGAAGACAATACATCCCCACAAGCATCCTCAAAAAACACGGACTCAAAAACCTACGATACGAAGAAGCAACAGCGCACCCAGAAGCATTCACAAACCTTATACGCGCAGAAATCGTGCGCTACCAAGAATGGGATGATAAAGCAAGAGAAGGATTTACGTACATTCCCAAACGCTACCGCGTAGCCATACAGACCGCCGCCGATATGTACCGGTGGACTGCACAACAAATCTTTGAAAACCCATTTATTATATACAAGAAGAAAGTTAAGCCAAGCAAAGCACGCATCATCAGCACAGGACTGAAAAATACCCTATGAAAGAAACACTCACACACTACCAAGAACCCATCAACACGCACATCACACAAAAGCTCTCCCAAGCACGACTACAAGAAGCAGGAGCGTGGGGACACGAAGTGCAGCAGCGCCTCGCACGCTTTTGCACCCAAGGAAAAGGAGTGCGTGCAAGCCTTGTGTGCGCAGCATACAACTTCTTTGAAACAGACCTGCCAGAACACGTGCTCAAAACAGCAGCAGGGCTAGAACTCATACACGCAGGACTTCTCATACACGACGACATTATGGATGAAGACGACACAAGACGCAACATGCCATCATCACACATGCACTACGCACAACTCAACACGCACCACCCAAACCCGAAACACACAGGACAAAGCCTTGCGATCTGCGAAGCAGACATCGCATACTTTCTGGGCTTGAGCATGCTTGACTCGCGCATCATCCACCGAGCAGCACGCATATTCGCACTCGTAGGAGTGGCACAGATGACTGATGTAACAAACGAATACGCACCCATACACACAGACGATATCCTCACGTGCTACACGAACAAAACCGCGCGCTACTCAATCGGCCTGCCACTATGGATAGGAGCAATGCTGGCAAACCAAGAAGACCTAGCAGATGCGCTCTACGAAATAGGAGTGCACGCAGGAATAGTGTATCAGCTGCGAGACGACGAACTAGGACTCTTTGGCAAACCAGAAATCACGGGCAAACCACAAGGATCAGACCTGCGACAAGGAAAACAAACCATATACATCGCACTCCTCAAAGAACGCATGGACAAAGAAGCATACACCCAGCTACAAGAAACACTCAAAAACCCCTCCGAAGAAGACATTGCGCACATACAAGAGCTCATCACACAAAGCGGTGCGCGCAACGCAGCAAAAGACATTCACCGCGTACACGAAGAACAAGCGCGCGCACTCATTGAGCAAATCAACCTCAGCGCGCAGCACAAAACATTCCTTAAAGAAGTCCTTGCGTACTGCGGCGAAAGACAAAAATGAAGCTGATAAAAATAAGTAGGCCACGCTTTTGGTTGTACACCGCAGGACCATTCATGGTAGGAGCAGCAGCCGCTGTGAGCGAGCCACAACACCTGCTAAGCATCCCGTTTTTTGTGGGATTACTCTACTTTTTATTTCCAGCAAACATCTTCTTGTACGGAATAAACGATCTTGCAGACCGCGACACAGACCGCTACAACAAGAAAAAAAGCGATAAAGAACACCGTCTAAGACAAAAAGAAACGCGCACACTCACCATCGCAGTAGCAGCAAGCGCACTCGCAGGAATCCTCCTGGCAGCAACACAGCACCCCATCGCACTCATGTACACAGTACTGTACCTCGTGCTCGGAGCAGCGTACAGCATCCCCCCAACACGATTTAAGAAAAGACCATTTATTGACTCCGCAAGTAACATCCTCTACATCATGCCAGGACTCGCAGGATACGCGCTCATCACCGGAACGCACGCGCCCGTGTGGGCAGTACTTGCTGGGTGGACGTGGAGCTGGGCGATGCACCTGTACAGCGCAATACCTGATATACAACCAGATAAAAAAGCAGGCCTTGCCACCACAGCAGTAATCATAGGAAGAAACCAATCCTTAGTGTTGTGTGCGGCGCTATGGACGATAACAGCAATCCTAGCAGGCGTCTACACGCACCCAATCATCTTCTTAGCAGCACTCATCTACCCCGCACTCGCACTCATCATCCTCATAAAACACCTTGACGTAGAGAAGATGTACTGGAAATACCCATACATCAATGCAACCACAGGATTTATTTTATTCTGGGGAGTGCTCTTGCTATGATAAACCGATTCACCCTGCTTGCACTGTTCATCCTCGGAGTCATCGCAAGCAACGTCATGGCAACACCCGTGCTGCTCGTACCATTTATCGCAACACTCCTATTTGCGCTACCAGCACTCATCGCACTCTACAACACCACAAACACAAAAACCACGATAGCAGCCTTCGTGGCGCTCGCACTCTTCGCGCTCGTAATAGAAGAAATCGCAGTAGCCACAGGAGTGCCGTACAGCGGCTTTACCTACTCAAACCTGCTGGGAACAACACTTATCGCAGTCCCACTCGCAACTCCCTTGAGCTTTTTTGCCCTCGCACTAGGCGCGTGGGGCTTTGTAGCAAACAGCACGCTACACCCACACTACAACAAGAAAAAACATACGCACACCTGGAGCATCACACAACGATTCATCCTCGGAGCAACCACCGCAGCAGTCCTCGTGCTCGCAGACCTCGTGCTCGACCCCGCAGCAACCACGCTAGGATTATGGTTGTGGGAGCAACCAGGACTGTACTACGGAGTGCCCGCAATCAATTTCGTAGGATGGGCACTCATAGGATTCCTTGCAGGAGTCAAACTCACATTCATCGTGCCAAAACCCGATATCCGCGTAACACAAAGCTTTCAACTCATCCTCGCATACTGGACAGGCGTGAACGCAGGCCTGGGCCTGATGATACCCGCAGCACTCGGAGCAATACTTTCTGTGATCGCGTACCACCGCTACCACCACGTGAAAAAATGAAACTACAATATGATAACAAAGCAGATGCAGTATACATCACCTTGCGTCAAGCAGAAGAAAAAAAAAAAAAAAAAGTTGATACGAACACGATACTCGACTACGATAACAAAGGACAAATTATAGGTATAGAACTTCTTTTCGTGACAGAAAACAATCCAGACCTCATCAAAGAGATTTCTGCAGAACAAACCGCATAAAGCCAAAAAAATATGCGGATGCCAGGATTCGAACCTGGG
>SKXU01000073.1 GCA_007128245.1 Candidatus Woesearchaeota archaeon | reverse complement strand
TTCGCTCCTCTTCCTGGTGGTAATGCAGAGCAGATTACTGGCGAAATGTACAATAGATAAATAAATGCCTGTGCATCATGTCCTGTATGGCACTTGTGACTCGCTTTGGTTCGTATCCTGATGTGTTTGCGAAGTATGTGCGCCCCACGCGCATGGCAGACTTTGATGTTGCTTTTGTGAAAAAACAAGCAAACATACTTGCGCAGGAAGCGAAAACGGATTATCAAGCAGTCAAGCTTGCGCATGAATTCGTCGCGCACTTACCTATTGGTTTTGATCGCGAAACCCTTCCTGCGTCTGTTATCTTGAAAAAAGGTCGTGGGCAGTGTATCACAAAGACTACGTTGTTTGTTGCGCTCCTTCGCGGTATGGGCGTTCCGTGTCGTGTGCATGGTTGGCGTGTCCATAAGATTGTTCACAAAAAGCGCATGCCTGTTTTGGTGTACGCTTTCACTCCTAAAACTACGTTGTTTACCTATCCTGAGGTCTATTACAAAGACACGTGGATGTTGTTATCAGAAGCTCTTGTCACTAAAGGAGAGCCTGATTGGAACGTTTGCCCGTTTGATAACGCGATTGCTCGAAAACATCCGCTTAAACCTGAATGGATTGCTGAGGATCTTGGTGTGTTCTGGCATCCAGATACATTTGTTGAACAACACGGTACAAATCACGGTGGCTGGAGAAACCTTGCGTTCCCGATTGCTCAATTTCTTCTCAACAAATAGTTACTCAAGCACGTCGTTAACTGCTGCTTGTAGTTCTTGTGCGCTCATGTCTTCTGCATCTATGCTTGGAATGCTGTGTCGGGAGCAAATAGTTTGTGTGGTGTGTCGTCCGGACCCTACGTACAGCACGGGTTTTTCTTCGTGTGAGAGCATCCGCTCAAACACTGCTTGTTTGTCGTCTTTTTCGTGCATGCGTGAGCCGTAGGTTGCGTGAATGATGCCTTTTGGTATGAGTGTGAGGAGGGTGTGGGCGATTTTTTCTTCTGTGCTCGTCACTACCACGACTCGAGCGCGATCTTTTACTGCTGCTAGCACGTTTACCATGCGTGTGCGCACCCCTTCGTTGTGGTGTATCCACTCAAGGATGTGTTGGTGATATTCTTCTCGTGCCCGCACGGTTCGCTCATCGTCTGTTGCATCAGGCATGACGCGCTTCATCACTTCCTCTACACCTTGAAAATAGTCTTCTCGTCCACTCCAAGTCAATATGCTGTCGTCTTCGAGTTTTTGTGCGTAGTGCGCAAACCAGTTGTCTTGTGCTTTTTCCCATGCTTCTGGTTTGATAAGCACTCCTTTGAGTCCGAGCGCGATTACGGGCTTTTTCATGCCGTGTCTTAGGAACCATGCATTTAACTAATTTGCGTATTCCATATAGAAAATAAGTGTTTTAGCATTCACTCTCCACGCACCATTGACAGCACCTTGTCCATGTGCTCAGTAGAAGGCGTTCCTGACACGCCAATAGGTGCTTCTTGTCCAGGGCCAGCCAAGATAAAGGTAGGGACGCTCCGCACCCCAAACGCCTTTGCAGGCTCAGAAGCTCGCGGATCAGTCGCGTCAAGCTCATAGTACTCGACATCGTCTTTATCACCGAAATACTGTGCACCAAAGCGCTTTGCTGAAGGACAATGCGGACACGTAGGCGACGTAAATAAGTATGCGAGCACGGGTTTTTCTGTCATCGATACCACGCAATACTGAAAGGATGCACTGGCGCAACAGTTGGTGGTTTGCCCTGACCGTGTTCACGAACAAAGTCGAGTGTAACTGGAAAATATGCTTGTCGTGTGTGTGCGCTCGCAAGACGAATTCCTGTGTGTGTTGTATCAATTTTTCTACTAAGTCGGTCTTTCATGTATTCGAGTTGCTGTTCCAGTGGTAACTCAACGAAAAGTGTTCTGTCAGGAGGATGCCTGCTCATTCCTTCTGCTTCGGTCCATACTTCAGTAAAGTGCTCGAATCTTCCAGCAGCGAAATGTCGCAGCTTTTCTTTCGCAAACGCATATGGTTGTTCTCCCAGTATCTCTTGTTGTCTGCCTTCATCGTCAAGACTCAGCACCGAACAAAGGGCAGAGAATATTGCGCGTTTAGGAGTCAATCGTCTCCCTTGTTCATCTTCTCTGCCGAGCGCAATGTCATAAATTGTTTGTTGATCGTGGAAGGGTTTTCGTCGCATGTGGAGGGAAGAGAGCTATTCTATATAATACTATCACTGCACAGGGGTTCTACTCGAGCAACCCGAGCAAGAACGATCGGATAGCAGTTACTGCTGTTGGTGCACAGGTCTCTGGACGTTCAGTGATGAGCTCTCGCAACTCATCAAGACTGAATGCTTGCAGGTATGCAATTTCAGTTTCATCAATGACAAGTTCTGTTGGGTCTAGCGGGTCGATAGTTGTGAAGATACGAAACAACGCTCTCATATATTCATCATCGTGAAGAAAGGTGTTCACAACAGTAAGTTCTGCTCGCACACCGATTTCTTCTTTCATCTCTCGCTGCGCAGTCTCAAGAAAGCTCTCATCACTCGCGCACGTACCACCCACGCCACAGACCCACACGCCTGGAAATGGCTTCTTTGTAGCTGCCCGCATTGCAAGCAAATACGTTCCATTAGGTCCTCGAGGTATCACGAGTGCTGCTTTATGCAAAAAGAATTCTTCGCGCCACTCTTGTTTTGTGCGCACTGCAAGCACCTGTCCCACAGTATTTATTTCATCAATTCGCTCCATGGTGATTGCGTGGTGCCTCGTCCTTAAGAACCTTTACATCGTGCTACGTACTGCGAGAAGTTCTCTGCGTAGGTTGCGTCATTGAGTCGCTGCGGATCCTCGGCAAAGGCGGTTGCTGTGGCGTAGGCGGCGTGGTGCACAATCGTTCCCCACACACGTTTTTTCTTCTCAAATTCGTTCAGAACTGCTGTGACTGTTTTATCACGCACGCTTTCTTCATTCCATCTTCCTGAGTAGTGAATGCCGAGCTCTTGAGCTACTTGCGCGTGTATTGCAAGTGACGTGTCCTGGTTCATGGTACCCTTTGCCCAGGAGGTTGATACTGCTGCATCAAGCGCGTACGTTGCTATATCTCGCGTGTATCCTCGTGTGATGATATCACATAGCGCCAATCCAAGTCTTTCGATGTTTATTCTATCAAACTGTCTGGGCTGCAAGAGAGTAAACGCCATTGCTCGAGATTCATACACTGCCGTGCGTTCTGCATGCGCAATGCTTGCTTGCCTTCTCGCATCAGCGAGTTCTTCTGCGGAGATTGATTGTTCGTAGTGAAACCTGTGTTGTGCCAGTGCGCCGTCATGAATTTCTGTTTGCCAACTTTCATGGAGTGGTCCGTGAAGGTGTGCGCAGTGCTCTAGTTCGTGTCTGAGCGTGACATGCAGCGGTCCGCTCAACCGTTCAGGGAGGTTGCTTATTGCTGCTTCGTACAGCGATAGTATTTCTTCTCTGCGCCTGTGCGCTTCGTCTCGAACGTCCTCTGGGCTTTGCCTGGTGATTTTGAGTCGGGCGTTACGCGCATCAAGGTGTGGGTCGTGTAATCGTCCGTTATGCATGTGGGTGGCATACCATTCATCTGGATTTTGAATGAGCTTCCAGAGTTCCTCCTCGCCTCGTTGGAGTTTGTCGTAGAGTACGTTTAGGTGTTGCATCAGTTGTGCGGATGCTTGGTTTTCTTCATGTATGAATCCAAGCACACTTATTGCGAGCTCTCCAACATCTCCCCCTCGGGTTGCTACTGCGAGTGCGTTCTTGAGCGGGTAGGTGCTTACTTGTGCACGCACGGTGGGCGAAGTGTACAGGCCTAGTTCTGAGCGCTCTAAAATAGCATCTTCGAGGATTTCTGTGACGTCATGCTCATACCGTGTTAGATCGGGCTCACTTGAAACAATCAATTCAACTATGTCACTAGTAAGTAGCTACAAAATATAAATGTATTGTTCCACATGAAACCACCCTTGCAAGAATTTATTTCCACACCAGAACCTTTTTAAAAGAAGTCGTGTTCGCTTCATGTTATACACACGCGATTTGTGTATGCAACACGCCTGAGAATCGCGC
>SKXU01000102.1 GCA_007128245.1 Candidatus Woesearchaeota archaeon | reverse complement strand
CTCACCACTCCTGACGGACAAGTCATTTTCGCACCAAACGGAGCACTCTCAAACTCAGATATTACCAACTTTTCACGAAATAAGACACGAAGAATCAACCTTGAAGTAGGCATTGGCTACGACGATGACATCGACAAAGCAAAAAAAATCATGTCAGAAGTCCTCAAGCAAGACAAACGCCTGCTAAAAGAACCAGCACACACCGTGCACGTCTTCGAACTCGGAGACTCAGCAGTCGGCATTCGCGGACGAGCATGGGTTGAGAACAAGGATTACTGGGACGTACTGTTTGACCTCACAGAAACCATCAAGAAAACATACGACAAACACAACATCAACATCCCATACCCGCAACGGGACGTCCACTTGTTTAAGAAATAAATTATTCAAGGCTCTCAAGTGCTTTAATGACTTGGGCGAATACTGGTGCTTTAATGTGTATGCCTGCTTCTGAGAGGTCGTATAAAATACTCTTTGCTTTAGACGCGGAGAGTATTTTTTTATGCACTAACACGAATAAGACTGTGGTGGGCCAAGCATACGGAATATTCATGCTCTTGGCTACTTGTATGAGTGCTTTATCGTTAGTAAGTAATCGTTCTTGGGTTTTTACGCATAGCTCAAGTAGAGAGATATCTGCATGAGTGAGTCCTCTGAGTTTCTTGACAGTTTTTACTTTATGTACAGTAATCCATTCATCAAATGCTTTGCTTAATGCAAGGTGTTCTGGTGTTTGTAGGATGAGAACTTCTTTTTGTATGTGCTCAGTTGTACTGACTGAACCCAGTTTGTTTAGTAGTTTGAGGTGTCCTGCTTTTGCGAATGGAATGAGCACTGTTGAATCAACAACTACCATGATGCTTCAAGATCTTTTTGCAACTCGTGCTTATCGTATCCGCTGTCAATTTCTGCACATAAAGAGAGTGCTTCAACATAGGTAAGATTAGCTATTTCTGCTGCTCTGCGAACAGAAATTTTGTTTTCTTTGAGTAACTTTTGAGCTTTTTCTTTACGCTTCAGATTGATCGCTTCTGAGATGAGTCTGCGCAGTACCTCAGCACGCGTTGCTTGCTCGTCTTGTTCAAGTTCTGACAAGAATCGTTCATCTTCATCAGGTATGCGGGAGGTTATGGTTTTCATACACACAAGAACGTTACAAAACAATATAAATGTAACGCAAAGGTTTTCCGGAACCTATAAAAACAAGGCACAAGCGAAAAAATAGTAATGTACATGAAAAAAACCTACGGGCAAAACATGACGAAAGCATGCCCTTTCTGCGGAGCGGCAGCGTACGCAAAAAACAAAGACGGAGTACCTGTGTGTGCAAATCACAAACACGCAACACTTGGAGAGATGAAATGCGTGTGCGGATCATTTCTCGAACAAAAAACAGGCAAATGGGGAGCATTTTTTGTGTGCGAAACCTGTGGACCTGTGAATATGAAAAAAGCACTCTCTGTAAATGACGTACAGGCGCCAGCAAAAAAAGTGGAGCGCGCACGAGGACCAAAAAAAGACGAGTGGGGAAATGCCGTCGAAGAAGTGGTGCGTCCAGACGACCCCAGATATTTTAGCTAAGCCACTCATACAGTCCAGCAAGAAATAGTGCTGCGTGACCCCACAACAAGAACAACCAGACAGGTACGCCTAGTAGGTGTGGGGTGGTGTACGTCCACGCACCAGCCCAGACAGCTACAATCTCAGCAGCAACACCAAGCACACCAGCGATAACAAATAACAGACCATATGTTTTTGGAGAAAAAGAAATCTGCACTGCCGCAAGAGCGGATAATGCGATTACAAGAAAGACTGGGTGCTCCCACAACAACACCGTACCGATGAGTGTAAGAAGAGCAGAGGCCGTCATGACAGAAGCTTTGGGGTAGTTACGCATCATCGACAATGCAGGTTGTAAGTTCTAAAAAAGGTTTCTATTCATCGTGCCCGGCGCTTAAGCACTGCAGTGAGTGTGATGAGATGAGGGAATTCTACAAGCATTCCAATGACGAGTACAGCGTGAATAAGGGGCTGATCAGGAAATAGCAACATGCTGATACCGAGCATGAGGGGGGCGTTGCGAGCAGCAGTAGTCATTGACAAACTCACTTCCTGAGCCAGCGGCAAAGAAAAAAGTTTGGAGACTCCGTACACGAGTGCATACATGACCACAAAAAATACCAAAATCAACGCAAATACGATTCCTAACTGGTCAAGGTGTGCCAAGACCACATCAGTGTTGGCGTTAAACAAGAAGAAAATGAGTACGCCAATGGCTGCTACTACAAGATAATCAATACGATCCATGACACGAACATGCCATGAGCGATTGCGCGTAAAAAACGAGAGGATGCGTGCGGCGATGAACGGAAGAACAATCCAATACAGTAGTGTTTCAAAAAACTCACCCCACACAATAGGAACAGCAGTCTGTGCAAACAACCACAGATATACAGGCAACAACACAATTTGTGAGAGCAGGTTAATTGGCAAGAGCGCGGTGTTCAGGTGCACATCTCCTCGCGCAAGCTTAGTGAACCCGAGCACCCAATCAGTACACGGAGCAACCAGGTAGATGATCATTCCCACAGCAACAAGAGACGCAGGGTCTAAGAACAAGGCTACGAGCGCGAATGCAAGTGTTGGCACAACAATGAAGTTAAGAACCCAGGCAAGAGAAAAATACTTTTTGTGTTCTGCGATGACGCGAACAGACAGCGGCGTGAGCGCATAAAACACCACAAACAACAACACGATGATTGAGATGTCAACAAATACATCTGAGAAGGGTGCTGCTTGAGATGTGAGTGCTCCAAGAATGATTGCGCTAATAAAGATTATGGGTTGGATGTATGCTTTCATTAACACTCACACTCGTTTCCGCAGCAAGAGAGATCTTCGAGCAAGAACCCTTTATCTGCATATTCTGCAATACTGGGATGATGCGATGCGAGTATGCGCTTGGCGACGACACCAAAGCGCTGTCGGAACTTGTAGATGAAACAAAATATTGCTCCTTCGTGACGCACACGCGGCCCGACTAAGAACACACCAGGTACTTTAGTGCTCTCATCGTGCTCTGTGATTTCAGGATATCCGTCAGTAATGGTAAATAACTCTCCAGCAAGACTTTTTTTCATGTCAAAGCCTGTGGCGTTTAACGCAGGAAAAGTCGCGGAGAATGTATGATTCTCGGTTTGAACGTGGTCTTGAGTAATCTCTGTAGCGTGTTCATCAATAAATGTCGCAAGTCCGGTTTCTTGAATGGCGCGTAGACGATCAAGCGAGTACGGAGACAACCCGTAACTAGAATCGCTGTAGCGCTCATTCCACGGAGCACTTTTATCAAGGACAACTACTTCGTCACCGCGACGTGTCAGGTGATATGCGGCGTCAATACCGCTCTCAGCACCTCCAATGATGATGTGTTTTGTGCGGGGAAGCGCGGAGTAGTCTCGAATACGAGTGGTGTGTGGTATGTGCGTTGGGAACTGGAATTCTCCGCCAGCCCAGATCAGATAGTCGCACGTAAACAATTCTTTTTTTGTGTGTAGGCGAAATGGTTTCTGTGTTTCAATTTTCATGACTTTGGTGTGCTCTCGCACATCAAGCTCGTAGTGCTCTACTATATCGCGCAAGTACTGTGCATACTCTGCTCCTGTGGGGTGTTCAGTTTGTAAACCAAACGCAGGAGAGCTATCGGGAGTGATAGCGTTTAGATCAACTGCTCCAAAAAAGTTTCCTGTAAAGCTGGGCGAAATAAATCGCATTTCTTTTGGCCATGAGAGAAAACTTTCTCCTATTCGTCCTTGATCAAGTATTATTGCATCCACCTTGCAGCGCTTAAGCAAACACGCCATACCAACACCTGCAGGGCCTGCGCCAACAATAATGATTTTTTTGTGCATCACCACACATAAAGGTTAATAATATATAAGTATTTTGTTATTAACTCTGGTGTTGATGACGACTTTTGCTGTGCACGGATGTACTTTCTGATTGTAGTGGAGCACAAAAAAGTGATCCATTCAACAGAACAAGACCTTCTGAAACAAGTTGTTTTGCAGCAATCGATGCGAACTCATGATTACGGTGGTCTCT
>SKXU01000047.1 GCA_007128245.1 Candidatus Woesearchaeota archaeon | reverse complement strand
GTTCCACTCCAGAGTTCTTTGTCGAGTTGCTGTTTGACGTGTTGCGCTTTGTCGTGGAGTGTTTCGTCTCGTAGCAGAATGGCTGCTGCGATGAGTGCTGCGTAGTAGAGCGCGTTGTTGTAGATGGAGGCACCTTTTTTTCTGAGTGCGTCATCCCATGAGCAGTAGGGTTTTTCTCTGAGTAATGAGTGTTTTTCGTGTGTTGCAAGCCATGTGAGTGCTTCTCGTACGTGTGTTTCGTGCTTGGTTGCGTAGTGCGGGTCGTGTTTGATTGCGTAGCGGTAGAGAGTGATGATGTACAGGCTATTCGTATCAAGTGCGGGGTCTTTTGATTTATCATTGGTGTATACAGGTCCTTGTTTTCCTGTTTTTCCAAGCAGTGCGAGCACGATATGTTTTGTGCCTACTCGCAAAGGGAGTTGTCCGTCTTGTTGATATCGCGTGAGGGTGTCAAGGGTTGTGCGTACGGGTTCTGTAACTCCTATGTGGAGCAATCCCCAGCTCGCAAAGAGTGCGTCTCGCGCCCACAGGTCATTAAAGTGCGTGCTTCCTGCGAGTATGCCGTGTGGTCCGCTGTTTGTTTCAAGGACTGTTTTGGGGTTGGTGTTTGTAGATGTCAATGCCATAGTATCCGAGGAGTATGAATCCGATGAGTGTCCATGTCAGGTCTCGTCCGCGCGTGATGAGTGCGACGACTGCTCCTGCTGCTGCGGGAAATCCGAGTGCGGTGAACATGATTGCTTGTCCTGCTTCGAGCGTTCCTAGCGCGAGGGGTATGGGTATCATGTAGATCACTCCTACTGCGCTATACACAAGGAACACTTCTATAAATGCAGGTGTGATTTGTAGCATGCGAAAGACCAGGTAGAATTCTACGAGTGCAAGCAGCCACGCTCCTGCGCTGATTATTTGTGCTTGCCAGAATTTTCGTTTGTTTTTTCCGTAGAAAGTGAGGATGTTGGTCTCAAATTCCGTGATTTCTTGTTTGTATTTTTTCATCACAGAAATGTTGTGGAGTCGGAAGAGTCGGAAGAGTCTCATGAAGGGGTCTTTTCCTCGTATCATGAGTATGAATGCGTTAGCAACGAAAATACACAGTATTGCTGCAAGGACGCTCAAGCTTATTCTCCATCCTGTGGGTATGGGCAGGAGCGCGAGTGCTACTGAGAGGCTGAAAAAAAACATAAGTCCAAAGCTTGAGAGTTCAATTGTTTTGTCTGCGATAACGCTGCTAAATCCTTTTGGATAGGGGATCTTGTCTCGTCGCATCATTGCTGCGCGCACCATCTCTCCGCCTACTTTTGGTCCTGGCGTGACGAAGCTGACTGCGTACCCGACGAATCGGTATCCGACGATGTGTCTTTTTGGGAGGTCAATGTTGTGTGCTCGCAGCACAAGCGACCACCTCCATGTCAGGAGTAAGAAGATGGTGAGGCTTACAAGTGCGTATGCTCCCAGGAGGGGGAGTGGAATGTTGAGAATTATTCCTAGGAATTCTGTGAAGGGAAACAGGTAGAATACTCCTATGAGGAGTGCGAGTCCTATGATGGTTCCTGCTGTGAGAAGCAGTGCTCGTTTCATTGGGTTGATTGATGTCTTTGATTATTTAAAATCGTGCCCGTTTAAAAATGACTGCTCTCTTCTGGTGTAGTTGGCCTCGTAGCTCAGCCTGGATAGAGCGAACGCCTCCTAAGCGTTAGGTCGGGAGTTCAAATCTTCCCGGGGCCGGACTACTCAGTGCGTTGCTTTGTACGCGAGAAACTGTGCTACTTTGTCGAGCACGTCTTTTGTTTTTCTTGGTGCGCCTACAACCAGCGGGGTCCCTTGGCGTACTTCTGTCAAGAATTCTTGTGGTGTTTCTCCCCATGCTCTCATCGTGACTGCTCCGAGTGTTGATGGGTGGTGGCTGTCTGAGCCTGCTGTGTAGACTTTTTTGTTGCTGTCACACAGCAATGCTGCTTTTTGGTTTGCTTTGGGTGACATGGCAAAGTTCATGACTTCTATAGCATCTACTTTTCTGAGTACTGGTTTGGGGATGTTTGCTGATCGTTTGGGGAGTGGACAGTAGGGGTGTGCGAGGCTAATGAAGGCGTTGTGTTCGTGCGCTACTTCAACGAGTTCTTCGTCCGTGATTGTTGTTCTGCTCCCCCAGATTTTTCCTGGGTCTTTTCGTGGTTTGACATGCTTGGAAAAGAATGTTTTCAAGTCCTCCACAGTTTCAAAGTATAAGAGGTAGTCGTGAAGTTTTTTTGTGGTAACTTCAATTGCTGGTATGACGGGTATGCGCATTGCGCGTGCTGCGAGTACTCCTCGTATCTCGTTGTGGTCTGCGATGGCTACCATCATGTCGTGTTTTCGTGCTGCGTGCTTCACACTCACAAGCGAAGTGTCACAGTCGTGGCTGTACTCGGTGTGGATGTGCATGTCTGCGAGAGAACCAAATTTCATAGAGTGTACACTAGTATACATTTTCGTATATAAATCTTTGTTCGTCCTCACCGAAAAACTCATGTACCACCTTCAGTTTATAAATGAAGCGTCTTTCCTCTGAGTATGCAGCTAAAAACCGTTCCTGAAGATTTTTTTGTTGAGGAACTCCCTAATCGCACATTCTCAGAGCACGGAACGTTGTTTGTGTACAAAGCGACGAAGCGAGATATGACCACGAACCGACTCATAGAAGCTCTTTCTCGACTCAATGGCATTCAACCAAGAAATATTCGTTACGCAGGGCTCAAAGACAAACGAGCGATTACCACACAATACCTTACTAGTACAAAAAAACTCACGAAGTCACCCGATGACGTCGTGCTCACCCATGTAGGACACACGGACGAGCACTTAAGTCTTGGCGATTTGGATGCAAATGCATTTCGTATTGTAGTGCGAGGCGTTTCCGATACGCACGACGTTTCAATCCCCAACTATTTTGGCGATCAACGATTCTCACAAGATAATGTTGAGCTCGGACTGCTTTTGCTTAAAAAAGAGTTTTATGAAGTCGCCGTGCGCCTTGCACAAACCAACAAAGCAGTCGCGTACGCGCTTGACAAGGATCGTTCAAATCCTCTTCATGCACTGCGTTCCTTTCCGTTCCGCATCTTGTTGCTGTACGTGCATGCGGTGCAGTCATGGTTGTTTAATCAAGCAGTATCCGCGTACATTAAGGATCAATCATCTGATGCGCGAGAAGTTGAGTATCGTCATGGAGTGCTTCGCTATCCAAAAACGCTTGAAGACCTTCAGGTTCCTGTGGTGGGAGCGGCTCAAGAGCTTGGCGAGTGGGCAAAGTATTATGAGCCCTTGCTTGAGCAAGCAGGCATTATGCCGCAAGACTTTCTTATTAGGTCGTTTCCAAGTCTGACTCAAGAGGGCGAGCTGCGCAGTCTGCGAGCGGATGTGCGCACACACACCATTACTCGTCAAGGTGATAGTGCTGTGGTAGAACTTGTTCTCGGCTCAGGATGCTATGCTACTGTTGCCGTGTTTGGTTGGTGTTCTTGAAGTTTTTTGAGTATTTCTCGATACACGATCTTCACTCGTTGCATGCCGTCTACTTCAATAAGAAGCCCTTTTTTTCGGTAAAAGTCCACGAGTGGCTTTGTTTCTTTGTGATAGTGTTCAAGTCTTTCGTGAATGCTCTTTGGGTTGTCGTCTTCACGTTGCACAAGTGTTGCGTTGCACAAATCACAGATTCCGCTTCTTCGTGGAGCGTGCGTTTGTAAGTTGTAAAGTGCCTCGCAATCAGGGCAGTGCCAGCGGTTTGATGCGCGAAAAATTGCTTCGTCATCCGTGATGTCCATGAAGATTACTCCGTTAAGTGTGAGTGTTTCTTCAAGCAGTTTTGCTTGTGAGAGCGTTCTGGGAACGCCATCAAGGAGCACTCCTTTTTTGCAGTCGTCCATCTGCATTCGTTCAGTGAGGACTTCCATGAGAATCTCGTCTGAAACTAAGTCTCCTCGTTTGAGGATGTCCTGCAGTTCGTGTGCGAGTGGAGTATCGGTTGCTGCGATATCTCTGAGTAGTTGTCCTGTACTGATATGTGGGATGTCGTAGTGTTTTGAGAGTATTTTTCCTTGTGTTCCTTTACCAGACCCTTGCGGCCCGAGAAGTACGATGTTCATATGTTACCAAGAGAATCAGGTGTTTATATCTGTT
>SKXU01000087.1 GCA_007128245.1 Candidatus Woesearchaeota archaeon | reverse complement strand
TTTCATGAAGGTGATGTGCAATCCAATCTTAAAAAATGTTTTGGGTGTGGGCGAAGACAAAATCTTTAATAAGGGAGAGTGGCGAGAAGGATGTATGGCGGATGAACCAGCACACAACTTGGACAAAGGAGTCCGTGAGCTCAGAGCTGCAATTGAGTTGTACAAAAACCTATCCCTTGCCCCTGAGTTGGTTGGTTCTGCGAGCGTGGGAATGAATAAGCTTACCAGAGAGTTTTCTGAGCACAGCGGAGTACAAGCGCAGCTCGACGAATTGTATGACACGCACATCAAGAAAAAGCTTAAGTGGCAACTCGGAGGCCGGTTAGGACACTTAGACGATGGAGTCTTGGCAAAGAAGCATTTTGAGGTGAAGCTCGGAGATACCGTAGAGACAGGATCAGGAAAAAAGGTTAACGTCAAACAGGCGCTGGCTGCGAGTCTTAGTCACAGCTTAGGAGATTATCTTCATCACACACTTGACCCTGCGAATAAAAGGCATAAGGAGCTTCTTGATCGATTTCGCAAAGATCCGTTTGATTATGACAACGTGCTTGTCTTGGCCAAAATGGTGGATCAGCTTCACGGAGCACAAGACGCGAACAAAGAATCTGTGTATGGCATAATTCAAAGCATTAAAAATGATGCAAATGCAAATAAATTTACTCTGAAGGGAGTATATCAGGGTATCGAGCAGGCAATACTCACAGCGCGCAAGAATATGCCAGAAAATCTCAAAAAACAATTCCAGATACGAAACGAAGTGCTCTATAACGCTATTAATCCAAAACAAGATGTTGCGCTTAAATCAGTTGCTGGGATCGTAGGAAAAGAGCCAGGTGCCGCTGCGGTGCACCAAGGAGTCGGCAGTGCAATAGGAACCGTGATGGCGGCCGAAGGTGATCAGTATCAGCTATCACAAAACCAAGATGCATATCAAGCTAGTCTTAAGGATGCCGGCTTTCAAGACCCTCCTAAAAAAGAATAATTCTTAACTCATTTGCACAACGTCTTCTGGGCTGAGTGTTTCTGCGAGGTCAAACAGTGCTCCGATGAACTCAAGGTCTTCTATTTGTTGCATGACTTGTGGGTCAAACTCTAATCCGATGAGTGTGAGCGTGTCCGGCACTTCTGTGATCTCGATTCCTCGCACTTCCGCGTACAGCACTGGTATGGATGTGAAGTTGATCTGTGGAACGTCGTAGCAGCGATCACCTGAAGAAGTGAATACGCGACCCCAAAAGCCTACGTCAACGCAGCGATACTGTTCTGGAATAATGAACGGGTCGTCTTCTGGGTAGTGGGCAAAGTCTATCATAAACAAGTCATACACTCCTGGGTACATAGTTGCTATACCATCCTCATCTGGCATGACTACTTGTCCTCCATCTTGGCTGAATAAGAACACGACTGACGCAGTGGTATCTCGTGCTTGTGAACTTATACCGATGTTTTCCGCCATGTCATCAGTGGTTCTGTAGAGTTCTCGTGCTTGCACACGAATTCTCACTTCTCGTTCTTCATGGAGTTGTACGTGCTGCGTTATCAGAGGAAGGCTTTGGTCGGATGCGAGTGCAAAACGTGCTGACACCAACTCATCTGATCGCGCCTCAAGTATTCCGTACACGCATGAAGGAAGTGTTGTTTCTAGTCGTCCGTTTTCGGTTACTCCCAGCCCGCAGGTCACTCCTCCGCACGTGTAGGTGACTGTAGCATCTGCTTCTTGTGGTTCTACGCGGATATCAATAGGTGAGCCTCCTTGGCTTGCGCAGTAGTCTCCCTCGTCGTCTTGGTATGGTTCGGTGAATGGTTGTGGACGAGAGTTTTGTATGTTTACTTCGTAGCCTAGGCGCAAGGTGTAGTCGTCCTCTTCTAACGTGATGAGTAGCGGATACGTTACGTCATACTGGAATCGGTAGTCTACGAGTGGCGGCATGAATGCTGCCATGGGTCCGGGTGCGCGAATCATTTCTGGCACCGCAACTGCTGGGTTGCCGTTCACGCGAAATCGTAGTCCATAGTCTTCTGAAGTGCTAAACCCTACTCGCATCTCTTGTACTGGCGTTGCGAGTTGCACAAGTCCTTGTAAGTACAAGTCGTTTATGGTGTCTTCGTCTTCGAATTGAAAGAGTCTAAAGTCCCTACTCCCGACTACCTGTAGGCTCGCTGCTTGCATGGTGAGCACGTCGTGCAGTTCTGTTTCAGCAGGCATGAGGGGGTAGATATTGATTCTCCATGTATTTCTCAATCCCCCGTCAAACGGTGGAAGACTTGTTTCTCCGGACGCATAGAGTGCGAGCCAGTCGAGTGTTCGTTGCTCAGGCACTCGGTGTTGGATAAAGAACGCGAGTATCTCGTCTGCTGCGCGAAAGAGTCTGCGTACAGGTGCTTGCACTGTCGCAGTAAAACTGGGGAAGGTCGTTGTCCCTACGGGGGTAGTTGCCACAACGTTCCATTGCGTGATGATATCTGTTTCTGTTTCTCGAAATTCTATTCGTGTAACAGGCATTCCTCGCTCAATCTCGTACTCCGGCAGTGATTCCCACTCTACGCAGTCTTCAAGTCGCTCATCAATATAGTCTGCGATTTGATTTGCTAGCGTGCTGCTCTCCGGACCGTACAAGTTCGGTCTTCGTGTCTGTGCTTGTTGGTCTTGAAGGTGGTGCCAGTACGCAACTGTTTGGTCTTCTTCCAAGAACACTCCTGTTCCTCGTGGTGGGAAAAATGGTATGATGCCGTGTCTTGCGGGATCAATATATCCTCCTGTTGCGAGCGCGAGGCGTATTGCTTCAGCCCCTATTGCTTGCTGACATTGTCTCACCAAGGAGAGTAGTGGTTGCAATTCTGTAGGGACGTCCGTGATGACTTGCTCTTCTGGCGGTCGCAAATCAATGTATCCTGTAAATATTGCTAGTGAGAGTACGAGTGTGAGTAAGAGCACTATTCCTAATATGATAAACAGTGTGATTTGGCCTTTTGCATTCATGCGAGTTGTATTTGTGCGCATATTTCTCTCCTGTTTGGTTGTTGGTTTGGTGCTACGGGGAAGTACTGATCTATATTTTGCGGGAACACAAGGCATGCTCTTTGATAATTTCTGTCATGCCCTTGGATGACAATTCTGTTTCCTGGTTGCGTTCTGCTCGTGGTCGTGTTGAGTGCGAACTCCCACGAGTCCCCTCCGTCAGGGTGCTCGTTAAGAACTCCTGGGTCTCTGAGGACGAGCCGAGCGACCTCATTAACGTCTTCTTGTGCTCGTAAGTATACTTCTACCACGATGTCGTATCGCGTTGCGCCATCAACTTCTACGGCGCTTGCGTATCCTGCGATGCGCGCACCCACTGATCCTTGCGGCGTCTGCCACGCAGTAGTGATTTGTGGTTCTACTTCGCAAATGAATTTCTCTGCTCCGAGTATGCCTGCAGCGTCTGCTTGTAGGTCTTGTCTCCAGCGGTTAATCGTGTCTGAACCAAAACTAGGCGCGTCCCAGACCCCGTATTGTTGCAGAAATTGTCCTGTGCGCGCCCATGCATACGTTGTTGCCAGTGCTTCGTAGGTGAACTCTGCGGTTCCGAATTCCTGTCGTTGCATCAAATACTGCCTTCGCGCTTCATCCAGTCGCTCCTGTATTGCTTGTTCTTGCTCTGTGATCTCATTCTCCAAGCGCTCAATTTGTTCTCTGAGTTCAGTGATTTCTGCCAAAGACTCCTCCGAGTCATCGATGAAGGATTCTGTTTGAGCTGTAAAGCGTTCTAGCAAAGAAATTACTTGTTCATCTGAAACGTCTTGGTTTACGCTAGCAAAGAATCTTTGCCCTTGAGCATTACAAATCGCTGCTCCACTTGGATCTCCTTCACAAGGGTATCTTGGGGAAATATCCCCCTCTCGCTCGGCTTGGCGAATGAGTTCTCGAGCCTCCAATTTTGCCGCATTCCTCACCTCTCTAGATTGATCACCAAGGGTTCTATCAATCTCTTCGTCCATCTGCTGGATCAAACGTGCTCGTGGAGATTGTATGCCTTGTTCAGCACGCTCTAGCTGTTGTCTCTCTTGATCCAGAAGATTCTCTGTATCGACTATTTCACGTGAAATTTCCTCTAGCTCATCCCAGCTCATTCCCGCCCACTCTGCAGTTTCTCCGATGGCGGATCGGATTTGTTCTTGGCATTGTTGAAAGGGTTGCTGTATCTGTTCATATCGTCCTGCGGGAAGACTCTGCGGGGGCACTCGTT
>SKXU01000052.1 GCA_007128245.1 Candidatus Woesearchaeota archaeon | reverse complement strand
TGTTGCTTTGCTCTTCTAAACAACTCGTCATAAACTGTTTTGTACACGCGCAGTTTCTTGTTGAGCGATTCAGGATAGATGTCGTGGGTGACGAGATGTGCGAGGTCGTCGACGAGTATTCCTGTGAATCCTCGTTGTTTTGCTACTTGCACAAATGTCGTGAATTCTTTTGTTATTTGTGCAAGCTTTTTTTGGTCTGGTTTTCCTTTGTGCTCAAGGTTGTCAAACGGCGCTTTAGACCAATTTATGACTTCTCTACGATATCCTGTGAAGAACGCTCCGTTTGCATCGATGAGTCTCATTGCTGCAGATGAATTGCTCAGTGTTTTTAGATGTTGTGGGAGAAGTAGCGTTTCGAGTAGTGCAGTGAAGTTGCGTTTTCAAGCACGTCTTGCACAAGGTCTTGGACGTGGCGTGCATGTTCGTTTCGTGCCGTTTCTCCTTCACGGAGTTCTTTAAGCAGTGTTGTGGGGCGGTGTTTTTTGATAAAGAGTTTTCGAAGAAGAGTGATTGCGTGGGTGAGTGTGTGTTGTTGATTGTGTTCTACAAGCAGCAGTGTGTCTGCGATGTTTTCGAGCTTTTTGAAAATCATATTGTGGAAAAAGAGGTTTTCAACGTCTGTGACGTTGTTGTCTTCTCGTGTTTTGGTGCTTCGTGTGCATGCGAATAGTATTCTCTTTGAGAGATGGTAGAGTCTGTCGACTTCTTTTTCTAATGAGTACAGTGTTGGGCGGTCTTGTTTGTTGAGTGCTTCGAGCATGAGGGTGATGATATATGTTGTTCTCCTCTGAATATCTTCGAGGTGTATGGTTACTTCTTTGAATAAAAAACTGATGGTGATGTGTGTTTCGTCTTCGCTTGTGATATCATATCCTTCTAAGTATTCTACGATATGTTTTATGTCCTTTGCTTGCTCATAGGTAATTTTTTTTGCGGTAAGGGTGATGTAATCAATATTTTTCACGTAGCAGAGCACAAGAAATTCTTGGATGTTTTCAATTTCTGATAGTGGAATGGTAAGTTGGTGCAGGGATTCTTTGGTGTCTTGCGCTTTGATGAGGAGTGCGTGATTAGGTGTTTGTTGTATGTAGACGGTGCTTTGTTTGTCAAGTCCTTGATTGACTACCCAGTCTTTTGGGAGGCTTACTGAGTATGATCGTGCTCCGACGAGTTGTAGTTTTCTTGTTTCCATGCTGATTGTTTAGTTGCTACATACTTTAATCTTGTGCTATATACTTTATACAGCACATGTCTATATGAGTTGCTTGCTCGCTTGTGTGTATGAAGAAACGCTTGGGAGGCAGACTTATTTCGCCAGCTCACGCAGACATTCTTATTCAGCAAGGGCTCATTGCTGCAGATTCTCACTTGCACTCAAGCGTCTCGCATGATGTGTCTGACCGCCCTAAAACACATCCAAAACAGGTAATTGAGACAGGATTTGCTCGTGGAATTACGTACCCCATCATAACTGATCATGATAATATGAGGGCTCACCTTACTGTTGAGGCGCCCGGCCCGTTTGCTGCAGAGTTGTCTGTAACTCCTCAAGACCTTGGTTTAGCTCGTCCGTATGAAATTCACATCAATGCCTATATGGAGAATCGTCACGACCTCGCAGCAGCTCTTGAGATGGCTGCTCATGGAGCGTATAAAGACTTGCTATTGTTTGAGTGGGCAAAACTCTACGACCGTGTGCTGTCTTGGAATCATCCGTTCAGACCTGAACGCAAAGAGCGACTCAATCCTGCATTGATGAAACAATTTGCGCGAGACTTCCGCGCAGTAGAAGTCGTGAATGCGAAGCTATTTTCGGGGCAGAATCGGTATGCTCAGCGGATGGCGGATGCGTATGGATTAGCGGCGTTTGCAGGCACGGATAACCATGCAGGAAGTCCCAAGCCGATGATGCTCGCACGCGGAGATTCGTTTTGGGAGTGGATGGATAACGTGCTTAATCATCAGTCATACATTGTTGAACGAAACGCTTCTTCTGTTACATGGGCACAAGATGGTCTTGATTGGTTAGAGCTTATGTTGCAGGGAACAGCATCTGAATTAGAACTGAAGTCAGGCGACCCTTCTTTGGATGAGAAAATTGCGTTATTTATTCAGCGGCCTGAACTTGCACAAGCGTTTCGACGATTCATGAATATGGGGATTGGACCACTAAAACCTGGGGTGTTGTATGCGCGACGGGCATGGGTTGGTCCTGAGCTTGAGCGCTTTAAAGAGTTTGCTCAGTTGCCGGAAGTGCAAGAGCTTATTTCAAACGAATATGCTCGTGGTACGCCTCGTACAGGAAGATACGCTCATACGTAACGATCACTCCTTCTATGATGACAAAGACTCCTACTGCGAGTCCTGCGAGGATGACTGATATGATGTGCATGGAAAACAGTGCTGTTGAGGCTGCGTGCGCGGAAGGGTTTTGTCCGATGTACACTGCTGCGGCGAGGAGTGCGAGGGCGATGAGTGTGACGACGAGTACGTGTTGGAAGTGGTGTCCGGTGACGTGGTATGCGTGCGTAAGTGTTTTGGTGACTCCTTGATTTTTGTCATACAGGCTTGGTGCGGTAAAGATGAGTCGTAAAAACGCTCCTACAAGGTAGACAAAGAGCAGTATTCCTGCGATCGCGACAGCTCCTGCTGCGAGGAACGCGTTTCCTGCTGTGACAAGTACGTAGAGTCCTCCGAACACAAACAGTGCGACTGGAAGGTAGAGGATAAGTATGATGATGATGTGGAGAAAGGAGTAGCGCACAAAGAACTGGTGTGTGAGTTCCCACACGCTTTTTTTGCTGTGGTTGTGTGCGCGAGCAATCATTGCCCAAGACATGCTCCCGAAATATAGCGTGAAGAGTGTTTTAATACCAAACAGTCCTATCAGGAGCCAGAAATTATTCCACGTAAACAGTCCGATTACTGCTTCAAGGGCGTCCATTCCGTAAATGAGCAGGTACTCGTCAAAATCGATTGGGAGTTGGCTTTGCTGCCATATCTGCTCGTGCATGATGAGCTCTTGCATAACAGAGTATGCTCCTGAGAGTATGAAGAATCCTACGATGAATGCTACGGTGAATGTTGCTGAGATGATCGCTGGTGCCGCGAGTTCTTTGTTTTTGCGAAATAGCTCTACTGCTTTTTTAGCACTCACCTTTGCTGACATACACTTTTTTCGTTGTTGTTGTTCTTTAAAGCTTTCGCATGGGTGCACTAGAATTCAGTAAGGCTCTTGTTTGCGGGATGAATGATGGTGGTGCTACCTTCTGTTCCTCCCGTGACGCGCTCTTGCGTGATGAACTTGTTTTCTGCGAGGTAGCGTACTTTTCGTTGAAAGGTTTTGTAGACTGCATTGCCGCCTGCTGCTTCGTATGCTTTGTAGACGTCACCGATTTTTTGTCCGGGATGTTTTCTGCACATCTCAAGCACGAGTTTTGCTTCGCTGTCAAGTTCTGTGGGGCTTTTGATGGTAAATTCATCGAGCTTCTTGATGGCTTTTTCGACGTCTTTGTGCTCGACCGCGTCTTTGAATCTTTCTTCTGCGTTCATCCCTGCTTCTTTTAGCAGGTACAGTCCCACTCTGATGTCTCCTGCTTTTGCTGTTCGCTCTGCGATGAGGGCGAGTGCTTCTGGTTGCCACACGTCTTCTCGAAATGCGTATTCGAGGCGTTTTTTGAGTATTCCCGCAACTTCTGTTTCGTTGTAGGATGGGAATTCTACGAGTTCTGGCATGATTCTGCTTTTTACTCGCTCGTCAAGTTCAATAAGCCATTCTTTGTAGTTTGTTATCAGGAAAATGCATTTTCGCTCTATTTCTTCTGCGAGAAAGTACAGAAAGTCTGTGTCTTCTGCTTTGTCTATCTCGTCAAACACGATCACTGATCGCGTCTTGTTGAGGTTGTGTGCGACAATCCGCATGAGCTCGTCCGTTTTTTTGTTGTGCGTGAATGCGTATCCTATTTGGTCGCACATTTCCGCAAGTATTTTGAAGGTGGTGTTGTGCTTCCAGCAATTGACTCGTATTGTAGTTACTCGATCAGTGGTTTCTTCAAGGTCTCGAAGCACGTATCGTGCCGCGGCGGTCTTTCCCGTTCCTGGCGGTCCGTGGATTAAGAGATTTCTTCCTGATCTGTCTGAGAATAATGGTTTGATGCAGGTTGCCAGGTATTGTTGCTCGTTTTCTCTGTACGGCAGTATTGCTGGTAAGAACTCGTAGTCAAGGGCGTGCTCGTCTCTAAAGAGGCTTTTTGACTGGTCGAGCACGTCTTTGAATAATGACATAG
>SKXU01000050.1 GCA_007128245.1 Candidatus Woesearchaeota archaeon | reverse complement strand
GGTATTTTCTTGATGTTGTTTGCATTCATCGCTGCAGCGACTTCAAAGACTCCGGCGTCCGGGCTGCTTGAGAAGAGCGGAGATGACATGATGTTCGTGATGAGTTCTCTGCGGGAGACTCCTTGTGCAATGACTTTTTTTGTGATGTCTCGTTCAGTCACGATGCCTACTGGTTGGTTGTTCTCCGTCACTATCACAGATCCAACGTCGTGTTTTCCCATGAGAAGCGCTGCTTCTTGTATGGTTGCCTGTGCTGGCACCTCAAAGACGGGCGATTGCATGATTTGTCTTGCAAGGATCATATGAGTATGAGGGCGTACTTGCTTTTAAGCTTGGTGGGTGACAAAAGATTCTTAAACTCAGAACCTGCTTTTTGTGTGTATGGCCAAGAAGATGAAGAATACAAAGCTGTTTACGTTGTTGGGCGCTCTTGTGGTAGTGCTCTTGATTGCAGGGGTTTTGTGGGCTATGAGTGTTCAGCAGACACGAATGGGTGATGCGCCTTTGGTTTCAGTGAATGGAGAAGTCATTTTTGAGAGCGAAGTATTTGATTTGTACAATCGTCTGCCTCCTGAAATGCGAAGTCAGTACGGGCCTGAAGTCATTCTTGATCAACTCATCGAGCAGCGCCTTATTCTGCAGTACGCAAAGCAGCAAGGAGTGACTATTACTGATGAGCAGCTTGAGCAAGCAGTTGATGAGCGATTGTCTTTTTTTGGAACCACCCGGCAAGAACTCGCAGATATCCTTGAAGCGCAAGGAGACTCCTATGCTGAGTTTGAGCGGGGAGTGTACCATGAATTAGTCCTTGATGTGTTCGTTTCCACAGTGCTTTTGCCTCGTGTTCGTGTAACAGATAGCCAGGTGCACGCGTATTATGAAGATAATATTCATGAGTTTCGCGCCCAGCCTGGACAGGTGCGCATCCGGCACATTCTTGTTTCTTCTGAGGAGCTTGCGTCAGAGATTCGTCAGCAAGCCGTTTCAGGAACGGAGTTTACTACGCTTGCCATGGTGCACAGTATTGACTCAGCGCCTCGCGGAGGAGACCTCGGGTTTATCTCTGAGGAGAGTCCTTTGGTTGCGCCGTTTAAGTCCGTGGCGCTCGCGCTAGAAGTAAATGAGGTTTCACAGCCCGTGCAAACGCAGTTTGGTTGGCACGTCATTCGGCGGGAGTCTGATGAGATTCCTTTGCGTGAAGCGCGAGAAGTTATTCAGCAACAGTTGCGCGAGCAAGCTGCTCAGCAAGAATTCCGTACGC
This sequence comes from Candidatus Woesearchaeota archaeon, assembly GCA_007128245.1. Lineage (GTDB taxonomy): Archaea > Nanobdellota > Nanobdellia > Woesearchaeales > SKIA01 > SKIA01. The sequence goes on along the minus strand of SKXU01000050.1, from coordinate 3,245 downwards.
TGCTTAATGACTTGCGCAGTTCTGCCACTATTCGCCATCACAAGTCTTTAGAGGACTAAACGCCTCTGTAGAGTGTTTTTTTCTCGAATGGTTTTTTCTTCATGAAATCCGAGAGTGCTCGGGTTACTTGGCTGTCCCAGTTTGACAGCACAAGCTCTACTTCGTCCACGGTAAGGCCTGTTTTTGTTGCTATTTCTTCTGCGGTCCAAAATTCGTGTTTGTTTTCTTGCAGGAATGCTATCACGCGGTCGTTTGCTTGTGTATTTACCCAGAGTCCTTGAAAGAATTTTTGTACTGACGTCTTGAACTTTGGTGCTTTTGTGACGAAGAGAAATCGCGGTTTGAGTTGTCGTATCTTGTTTTTTTTGTACACGATACTTGTGCGTATCATATCTGCTTCTTCGAGTTTCTTTACGTTTTCGTGCAATGTGCTGTTTGAGTGGCCGATTTTTTTTCTCAGCTCTTGCATGGTTAAGGGTTCTTCAGTTACTGCTTTGAGTATTTTTCGCGGTATTTCTTGCTCCCAGTACGTGATTATGGTGTTTCTTGTGTCAGGGTTTATTCCTGTCGGAAAGAAGTCCAGGATCTCTTCGGAGTCCTTTTCGTAGTAGACACAGTATTCTATGGCATCACTCATGCAGTGTTTGGTAGCAACACCCTTATAAACTTTTTCGGTTGTTCCGAAAAATCGATTGTGCGAGTGCTTTTAAAGACTGTGCAACTTCTCGCAACATATGAAATGGTATTTCCTCACCCATCTCGGAGCAGAGCCTGCGCTCGCCCGAGAGCTGAAACGGAAGGGTCACGAGTCAACGCAGATTCCTGGCGCCTGCATCCTTGAGGCGTCCGTGCAAGAAGTTGCTCTGCTCATCTACCACATTCAGTGCGCAACTCGCGTTCTTCTCGCTCTTGATCAAGGACCTCTTGAAGCGCTCAACGCGCAAAAGGCGCTTGAGCACATCCCGCCTGAAGAGACGTTTCGTGTGTCCTCCGAGGTGCTCTCCCACGTATCTGACCTTACTGCAATGGAACTATCCTCCTTGTTAGGAGAACGCATTGATCGCCCAGTCGACTTAGATAATCCGAATCACGTCGTGTTCTGCCAGGTTGGACAGATGTGTCTGCTTGGTATGGACGTGACAGGAGATCTCTCTAAGCGTTATTATCGTGTGTTTAGTAATTCCCAGAGCGTTAAAGGAACGTTTGCCGCGAGCATTCTGTATGCGTTTGAGCTACAAGGGGGCGTTCTTGATCCTTTTGGGAACACAGGCGAGATCGCTATTGAAGCAGCGTTTGCCGCGACCCGAGTATCTCCTTTGCGGTATCTTAAGCACGCTCCTATGAAGGTTATTCATGACGTACAAGCAGCGTGTTTTGTTGATGATCAGCGCGAGCCCTCCTATCCTGTTTGGTGTTTTGATCCGAAACTCGCTAATTTGCGTACTGCTAAAAAAAATGCGAAACTCGCTGGCGTGGAAAAAGACATTACGTTTAGCAAATTAGATACTGAGTGGATGGATGTAAAGTTTTCTGAGAGAGAAGTCGCAAACATCGTTACGATCCCTCCTCCTGTGACGAAGAGAAATCCTGATAGCACGCACATCAAGGAGTTGTGCTATCAAGCAGCGTTTGTGCTCAAGGGGTCTTTGGTTGTAGCGTGCCTTACGGAGGATACGACCCAAGCAGTGCTCACGCACGCCAAGCACTATAAGCTCTCGCTTAAAGAGGAAAGCGTAATATATACGGGCAACTTACCTGTTCACGTGATGCGTTATGAGCTGTGATTTGTGCGGAAAGAGTGGAGCAACATTTTTAGTACGTATAGAAGGCGTTGCGTATGATGTGTGCAGCGATTGCAGGCGTCACGGAGAGCAGATTCGCACCGTTACGCCACGAAAGCGTTCTGCGAGAGTGCAGCCTGATGAACACCTAGTAGTGCGGGCTGATGCTGCAAAAGTATTGCGTGATGCTCGCTCAAAAAGTCAAAAGACCCAGGCAGAGATCGCGTCCCTTGCAGGGGTGAAAACGTCTGAGTGGCAAGCGTGGGAATCAGGTACGCGCACACCCACTATTGCGCTTGCGCGCAGACTTGAGAAGCTCCTCAACATTTCTCTTACTGAGCAAGATGTTGTGTCAACAACCACTGTTTCTTCCTCTCCTAGCTCACAAGAATTCACTATAGGAGATTTGATGAAGAAACGATGAAACCGCTCACGCAAAAGTCTCTTTGGGCGCTGTTTGCTCTTTTTTGCATTGTGTTGTATCTTGCAGGCGTATTCTCAGGGCTTGCAACAAAGCGAGTGATTGAGGAGCAGACTGAACAAGAAATTATGTTTTTGCGCGGATACGTGAATCAACTCGATACTGATATGAGATCGTTTCAGCTGCAAGAACGAGTACTGCGCAGCTTAGGGTCTGAGCGGTGCGACATCTCAGATCGGTATTTTGGGGAAATCGCTCAGCGCCTAAACACCTACTGGGAGGTTCTTCCTGAGCGTCTTGAAGAGTATGAGCAGTATGCTGAGCTCTCACAAGAGTATCTTGCTCTCAAAGCAGAATACACGCAGGTAAGTTTACAAGCGTGGATTGTTGCGAAAGAAAACTTTGAGATGTGCAATTCTTCGGTTATTCCGTTACTGTATTTTTACACTCCTCAGTGTGAAGCGTGTGTGCGTCAAGGTCAAGAGCTTGACCTTGTCAAAAGCGAGTTCGCTCAAGAAGATAAAACGGTTATTGTGTTCACGCTTGATAAGGAATTTGAGGATCCTACTATTCGTATGCTTCGGTCGTTATTTGACATCACGCAATCACCCGCAATTATTCTGAACTCGCAAGTTCTTCAAGGAGACGTGTTCTCGTACGTGCGCGTGTCTGAGGAGGTGAGGCAGTGGCTGCTCGCATAGTTGTAGCGCTGCTACTCGTAGGAGTCTTTGCAGGTGCATTCTTTGTCTACAGTATACTCTCTGACGCACAGGAAAACACGTATACTGCATCGTTATTTGCTGAGCGTGATACCCAGGGAATGTTTGCGTATTACCTCTCGGGTCAACCGCTCGCTGCACAACGCCCTGTTATTGGAAACCCTGATGCGGGTTTGAGTTTAGGGTGTGGATTGCCCACAGAATTTGCCAACATAAAACCAGGTGATACCGTTGTTGATCTGGGATCCGGTGCGGGAAACGACGCGTTTGTTGCACGGAAGGTCGTAGGAGAATCGGGCAAGGTAATTGGCATTGATATGACCG
>SKXU01000060.1 GCA_007128245.1 Candidatus Woesearchaeota archaeon | reverse complement strand
CTGTTTTCTATGGTGATGAGTGTGCTGTTGAATGCTTGTGTCTGTGTTTCGTTAAAGACTGTTGCCTCACAGCGCCATTCGTGTCCTCGCGTGACTTGTGCTGCTGGTATCGCTATCGTGCTTTCTTCTTGTTGTCCGCTTGTGAGTGCGAGTGTTTCATCACTGTCAGTGTATGGTGCGCCGTTCTGATACCATGTGATGTTTGCTTGGAGCGCTCCTCCTCCAATGACTTCTACAAGACACGTTAAGTCGTTTTGGCTTGTAGCGAATTCTGGTTCCACAGTGATTGTCGCAGTGAATGCCACAAGAAACAGTACGGGAAGGACAAGGAGTGCTCGCATCATAGGTAGTCCCCCAGCGCGTCTTCTATAACATCTTTGATTGTTTTTCCCTCTTCGAGTGCTTTGATGCGTAGTCGCTTGTGCAAGCCGTCGTCAAGAGGAATATTTACGCGCGTCACTAGCCAAATTACAGCTTAACTAATTTATATATCTTTAGTTAGTTAATTAACTACACTTAGTAACGTAACTTAGTTAACTTATTCTTCAAGTTTTTTTGCAAAGAACTTGTGCCGCATCGCAAAGCTCAGCTCTAAGTAAAACCGCTTTAAGTCCTGGTAGACAAGAGCTTGTGTTTGTGCAGACGATGCCTGATAGACGTACTGTAGACTTCTGTAGATTTGTCTTCCTGCTTCTACACGACCGAATTGGATTGCGATGTGACCTTGGCTTAAGAGCAAGTAGAACCGATCTCGTTCAGGAATGTCATCAGGAATCGTTCTAAAGGAGAGGTCTTTGTCAAGGTCTTTGTAGTCTTGTTGCGAGAGTACTGCTGTTTGATACACAATTTCTCGCACCTCACTAATCAGTGCGCGCAAGACCAGTTCAGTAATAGGTTTTCCTGAGAACTCAAGCTCGGATGATCGGTTAAAGAATGATTCAAGAATGTCTTTTAGGCTCTCAAGCACGTGTTGTTGTTCAAGTTGCTCCTGGAGTTCTTGGTACGTAAACTCAAACTCGAGTCCAAGAATAGACTTGAAGTATTCTCGCACTACTCCTGAGAGTTCTTCTTGTAGCTTGAGAACAGGGTCTATTCCAATACGAGACTCTATGTCAATAAGCGCGTCCAAGATACGTTGTTTTGCGTTGATATCAAGAAGTACCGTGCGATGTTTTCGTTTGTGCTTGAAGATAAGTTTTCTCAACAAGGACTTTACGAGTGATTTCAGCCAGAGCAAGAGCAAGATAATCGCTGCCAAGGAGAGTGCAAGGTAAAACAAGAGCATGGTAACAGGATTTTCTGCATCAATAAACGCAGGTTCTTGTCGGTCCACAGGAGGTACAAAGTCAGGCGTTTCAACTCTATCAGGCTCATCATCCTGACAGGGAGGACATACGCCTCCGCAGTCAACGCCTGTTTCATCTTGGTTTTGTATGCCATCAAAGCAGCTTGGTTCAAACTCACACGTATCCACATAAAATATTTCTCTTGTGTCGCACCCTCTCGTGTCAAAGCATTCGCGTGTGCGGTATCCCATGTAGAAAATGCTTACGTTCTCAGGCATTTCTTCTACGAGGTACGTGCGTGCTCCTCGCACCCCCTCTATGATAAGCTCAAGTCGGTCTCCTGTTTCCGTGACTGCATGCGTGTACTGGCACTCGCTCCATTCATAACAAAAGATATCTTCAATACATGCTCGAGGAGGCGATGCAGCCCCTCCTCCTCCGGCGCCTCCCCCGAATGTTCCTCCTCCAGGTTGTTGTTGTCCTGAGTCTGGTGTGCACGTTACTTCGAGGGTGACAAGGTTACTTTCTGTTGAGAGGTTTGTCCATGGGCTGGTTGCGGTGTAGCGTACTACTTCTGTTCCGCACCATCCTGCGCGAGGAGTGAGCGTGACTTCTCCTGTAGGTTGGAATGTTACGGTGATATCTTGGTTTCCGCTTACTGAATACTGGAGAAATTCTACCGCTCCTGCAGGGTCAAACCAGTAGTTGCGCATATTGTATGGTACGAGTATTGAATCTTGCTCCCACGTACTGTTGGGGATAGGTTGGATGAGTATTGGCGGTCCGAATTCATCTATGATTGAGAGGTTGAAGATGGTCGTGTTTGTTGTCGGGCATGCTCCAGGAGTTTGTGCAGTGAGCAGGAGCTGGTAATCTCCTTGAAGGTCTGCGGTCGCAGTAAAGGAGAGTATGCCGCTAGTTACGTTGTTTAGAAGCGGCGATGCATTCGCGTTTCCTTCAAGAATCACAATGTCGTACGAGTAGTCTGCCGGAGGAAAGATGTGTGTTGAGAGATTGCATGTGTATGGAACTCCTACGCGTGCTGGCTCGCAGTCTACTGGACTTTGCCAAAATGGCACTTGTCCAGTGATGCATAGGCGGACTTCTCCTTGCACTGGAAGGCCTGTTGGTCCTTGAGTTTGCATGCTTGTGAAGATAATCACGTTTTGTACGAGGACAACTGCTATGAGGACGAAAAATGCTATCCACAGTGCTTTTACTGTTGAATCATTCAGTTGCATTATCTTCCTCCATGAGTATGTTTCGTGCGCGGTACGTTACGTTGTGATCGTCAAAGAACGCTGTAAGTTGCTGTGCGTATTGCTCTGTGATGATAACCACTCCTCGTCCAATGCGTTGTGCGCCAAGCTCGTCTAATAAACCTTTTCGTCCTCCTGTGCCATTAAGAGCGTGACTAAATCGCTGTTTGTCACTCGCTTCAAGTTCAATTAATGAGTACTCATACAACACGTAAGAGCGTAGGCGCGACACTCGTTTGTTTCGTTTGACGCTTTCTGCTTGAAGGATGTCCGGCAAGTTCTTGTGTGAGAGGAGCTCATCTTCATGTACGAACACAACATCCTTGTCACTAAACACCAAAGGCTCAGGCCCTGTAGTAATCACATACAGTGCTTGCTCTGAGACGAGCACGTCGGTGATTCCTGGTTGTGCTGCGAGCGCAGAAAGATCCATAAAGTATTGACGAAAAAAGTCATTTATATACATATCTAATATTTATTTGACATAATAATCACTAACCCTTCAGATTTTGTCAAATGTTGACAAATAAAGTCAATTAAATAAAGTAGAAGTAGACCCAACCCTCATACGTACCTAACGGCGTATCAGGGCGTGCAGCCGCCACGAACTCAATCTCTGCAGAACCATTGATGAGTGTGTGAACAGGATCCGTTGTTAACAGTCCTTGGCCTGGTCCGCGCACACGCACGTGCACTTCCGAGGCATTCTCGTGGCTGACAGTAACTGATCTGCGGGCTCGCGAATTGTGCGTAATCGCTCCAAGACGCAGTTTGTCCGTCTCAACGTCAAATCCTGCAGTATCTGCTACATGAAACGAGTATTCCATGCGCACCGTATCTTCCACAAAGAACGGCCTATCAAAGATAATGAAGAACTGAATGGTAGCAAAGACAGTGAGTACTGCTACACCAACGAGAAGTAACGCGAGTTTCGTGGCATTCATACTTCGATTTTCTCGCCCTTGTGATGTCCGAACACGCGCATTCCCACAAACGCGATGAGCGCGAGCACGACAAGCAAGAAGACAATATCAATGATTCCCAGCACGATAAACGCCGCCGGCTCTTCTTCTTGTGGAGGACGAGGAGTTTCTGCGTGGACAGTCACAGGAAATGATCTCGTCACCGGCTCTCCATCACGGAAATTCACCGTTACAAGCGCGTTGTACGTTCCCGGCTCAAGCGAAGTGTCCGTTGTCCAAAAACCTTCTAAAGTTTTTTGTGTAAACGACGCCAAGTTAATCGTGGGCGTTCGTCCTGTGTTTGTACCCAGCTGCAAGCTTGCATCCACCCCTTCGATATGCTCGTTCCACAAGCTCTCAACATCCACTGAGAACGGATTCACTGGTGTATCCAAATAAAAGTCTCGTGTGACGTCAAGCAAGTCAATGTCTCGCACACCAACGATAAACGTCGCTTCTTCTTCTGCTACTCCGTCTCCGTAATCGTATCGTACATTTACTCGGTATCTGCCCGGAGGATAGTCATCTGAGTTAATCTGCACGAATCTCCTCCAGGTGGAATCTCCTTGAATCTCAATACCTGCGAGTACTTGCGAGTCCAAAAGTCTACCGTCAGGACTATAGACGCGTATTTGCACATCTCCTCTCACAGACTGCTCTCCTCTGCTTCGTATAATCAGTTCGGCTTCTGTTCGTTCTCCTGCTGGAACGCTGCGTGGCCTAACTGTCAGTTCAGCAAATCGTCCTGGATATGGTCTCCACAGCTCAACGCGAAATCTCGTTGCTGTTCGCGCACTAAACATTCCTTCATCAGGATCCATAAAATCTTCTGTGAAGGTGATACGAACAGTATTCATGCCGTGAGGTATGCTTTCGGGGAGTGCAAATGATACAGGTATTGCTCGAGCTTGTCTTGATCGAAGCGAAAATGGTTCTACAGTAAAGTATTCGCTTAACTCACCCGAGAGTTCTACATCCACATTTATTTGGTGGTTTCGGTTATTAGTTACCACAAT
>SKXU01000002.1 GCA_007128245.1 Candidatus Woesearchaeota archaeon | reverse complement strand
GACAAAGCAGAATACGAGATTTATCGCTACTCAGACCAGACAAGCGTCATACCCGTAACTGACGATGGAGGAGCAAAGGCCAATCCTATGCTGCAGCTGGCAGCAAAAGGCATTGAGGACTACTTCATGCAATACTCATCACGCGCACAAGTAGAGATGGTGTCTGAGCGAAAAGCAAAAGTCTACCTGCCAGAGCACTTCATCAGCCAAGTCATTGGAAAAGGAGGAAGCAACATCCAAGAAATCGAGCGAGAACTCGGCCTGTCACTAGATATTGTCGCGCTCGCAGGCCAAAGCAAAGGACGAGGAGGAAACATCCAGTGGGAAGCACTGGTAGGAAAGAAAAACATCTCCATAGACTTGCCGCCAGAACTTGCAAACACAGAAGTAGATTTGTCGGACGGCAAAAGCACTATCACTACGGTAACAACGTCAAAGAATGCGCAGATAAAAATAGGTCTTTCAAGCCCAATAGGAAAACAGGTGCGTCGAGCAATTGATCGCGACACACTAGAAATCTATGCCTAACTACATCGGAGTAGACCTGTCATGGAGCGGCAAAAAGCCAACAGGAGTGGCCGTCATAGAGGATACACACGTACGTTTTTCAGACACCGTAATCACTGATGAAGACATACATGCCATCATTGCACGGTATCCACGCGCTCGTATAGCAATAGACGCACCCCTTGTGGTGCCAAACACAACTGGGAGGCGAGCGGCAGAGGCGCAGTGCCAAGCACTCTTTGGAAAACATAACGCCGGAGCACATCCTGCCAACAAAACACTGCTTACGAAGTGGAGCGGCGTTGTGCGAGGAGAAGAACTCCTCAAAACACTCATGTCTTGCGGATGGACACACGACCCCACATTTCAATCAGCTGGGAGCGTTGCAGAAGTCTATCCGCACGCAGCAAGTATAGGATTGTTTGGCCTGGAGAAGATTCTGCCATACAAAGCACGCCCACACAGAACGTATGAGACGCGCTGGGACGCCCTAGAACAGTTGCAAGAATTGCTGCGAGAGCGAGTAGCGTTTAGCCCATACACCATTCGTGGCGTGCGCGGCAACGAGTTAAAGAAGGTTGAGGACATCTTGGACGCCATTTTCTGCGCAGTGATTGCGCGGCACGCACACCAAAACCCAGAAGATGTCGTGGTGATGGGAAGCGTTGAGACAGGAAGCATTACTGCGTTCACAACGAAGCTTTAAATATTCGGCTCTCCCGAAAAAGTGTATGAAGTATGTGCTCGTCCTACTGATTTTGATCATCAGCACGCCAACAGTGTTTGCAGTGAAAACAGGATTTTGCACGGGAATATACCTTGAAACAGGACCCAACCACATTCCAGGACTCATTCAACAAGGAGACGTGTTTGAGTACTGGTGCGAACTCCCACAACCAGCGCGTGAGCGACTCACCGTGGAAGTGCGCTATCCTAACGGACAACACACACTCACAGTCACGATCCCACGTCTGTTGTTGTCACCGCTCGTGGTGGTATACCCATGACTAGCCACTCCACCCTCATACTGCTCATCGTAGCAATAAGCCTCGCAACACTCACGGCAGGAGTGTACCTGTCCATCACACAAAGTGCTCAACCATCCGCGCCTGAACCAGTGGCTCAGATACGCATCTTACAAATTAGTATGGACAACATCACAGACAACATCGCATCACACGTACGTATACAAGTAACAAGCGATACTCCCGTGCGCATAAACGACACACAAATCAGACTCCACACACAAGGCGAGAGCGCCTACCTCGCATATCGTGACGGGGCACTCACACAAGACGCCGAAGTAGGCTTTATCACACAGTGAGCACAGAATTTATAAGTATTGACGCGATTACACATTCATGCTAAGTATTGACACCGTCAAAACACAACGAGCAGCAGTAGAAGAGAATATTCGCAGGCGCAAACAAGACGAAAAACTCGAGTTAGTCGAAGAAGTACTTGCCGCGGATAGCTCTTGGCGCACAATCAAGGGACGCGTAGATGATATGCGAGCTGAGCGTAACAAGGTCTCACAAGCAATTAATCAAGCAAAAAAATCAGGTGAAGACGCAACAGACCTTATTGCCAAGGCAAAAGAAATTCCTGCGCAACTCAAAGCGCTCGAAGAAGAAGAGCAGCAACTGCGAGAGCGCATCGACATTATTCTCAAAACACTCCCAAACATCTTGCACGAAAAGGTGCCTGACGGAGACTCAGACGAGGATAATGTTGAGCGAGCAGTCTTTGGAGAACCACCACAACTGGGATTTGAGCCGAAAAGTCACGTAGAGATCATTGAAGACCTTGGTATCGTTGATTTTGATGCTGCACGCAGAACAAGCGGAGCAGGATTCTTTTTTCTCAAAAAAGAACTCACACTCTTAGATAACGCGCTACAACAATACGCTATTGACAAAATGCTCGAGGCAGGATTCACCCCAATAGTAGTTCCGTACATGGTGCGGCGACAGATCGTTGACGGAATGGTAGACCTGGCAGCGTTTGAAGAAACAGTATACAAAGTAGAAAACGAAGACCTGTATCTCATCCCAACGAGTGAATTCTCGCTTGTAGGCATGCTCACAGGACAAGACATTGACTCTCGAGAACTCCCTGCACTATTGTGCGGTATTAGCCCGTGCTTTCGCGGAGAGCGAGGAAGCCACGGCATTGATGAGAAAGGATTGTTTAGAACACACCAGTTTCACAAAATAGAACAAGTCGTTGTGTGCAGCCCAGACGAGAGCGAAGAATGGTTTGAGAAGCTTCTTGACATCACCACAGACATCTTTGTAAGCCTAGGACTGCACGTGCGACACCTTGAGATGTGCACGGGAGACCTTGGAGACTTAAAGCACCGACAATTTGATATCGAGTGCTACAGTCCACGGCGTAACGGATGGTTTGAAGTAGGCAGCTTAAGCAACCTCACAGACGCGCAAGCAAGGCGCCTAGAAATACGCATGGTGCACCCTGACGGCACACGAGAATACTGCCACACCCTCAACAATACCGCTATCGCCACAAGCAGAGCAATGGTAGGCATTATTGAGAACTTTCAACAAGCAGACGGCAGCGTGAAGATTCCAGAAGTGCTCCACCCCTATATGCGCGGAGTGACAACCCTTTCATCGTGAAAAAGATCGAAAACCAGTACATCACACTTCTTATTTGCTTAATCATAATTGTGGTGTTTTTTTTAGTGCAAGGAATTCTCGGAGTAGACCTTGCGTGGAATGTCGGCAGCATTGAACTCAACTTTTTTCTCTCCATGATTGCTCACGGAAGCATCACGCACCTGTTAGGAAACCTGTTCGCGCTCGGACTGTTTGGACTCCTCTTAGAAGGCACGGTAGGCACACGCAGATACTTGTGGATACTCCTCGCAGCAGGAGTGGTAGGAAACATCGCAGGAGTCTTTGCCGGCTATAATAGAGTGCTTGGCATTTCAGGAGCGATTTACGGCGTTTTCGGAGCCCTCGCAGTGCTGCGTCCACGACTCGTTGTGTGGGCTGCGGGAATGCCCCTTCCCATGATCGTGGCAGCTGTGGGATGGACGTTTATAGACATTATCGGAGCCTTTGCGCAAGCATCAAATACGGGACACGTCGCGCACCTGGGAGGAGTGCTCGCAGGAGTAGTCGCGGGGTTTATGCTCAAAAAAGACATCCCTGAACCTCCCGAGAGCAGAAAAAAACTCTCTCGAGAAGATAAAAGGCGTATAGATAAAGAACTTGATGAGTGGGAAGAGCGCTATATGGTAGCGTGACGGTGCCGGCGGAAAAGTATCAGTATTAATAAGGAACCAACCCCTAGCACAATAACTGCAGCAGGCCAATCCACGTCTGATTGCGCAGTACTAATCGCTTCACGAATTTCTTGCTCAGTAAACAACCCAAGGATTCTTCTCTGCTCAACAATCACCTCATCAACAGTGAGCTCTCGCTGAGTCTCGTGATCAGCCCGCTCAATAACAGAATCATTCACAACAACAGAATCATTCACAACAACAGAATCATTCACAACAACAGGTTCTACAGGACAATCTTGCGGACACACATCCTCTTCTCCAGGATCGCACACCCCATCACCACACCACGTCGGCTGATTACGACAGATGCCGTGCACGCAATAATGACTTGCGCACTCACGATTGGTTTCGCACGCAAAACCCAGCGCTGTACATGAATCGTTACAGACATTCTCAATATCAAGCACGATCTGAACTTCATGAGGATAAAACTCTGCGAGGTCACGCGTGATTCTGCGCAAACAAAAACGATAGGCATCACGCACCTCACACTGGTTCACACGGAGAATCATCTGAAAATACTCTGATTCAATACTCAAACGCGTGTTATCAACAGAAGCCCAACTAGAGAACTCAAGATTATCCACCGTAAAGTTTTGTCCCTCATAAAACGTCGGGGCAAGCAAGAGAAGTGGGATGAGGAAGATAATGTATTTCATGATAACCGATGACCGCAGTGACCACAAAAGTTTGCAAGAGCAGAATTTTTTGCACCACACACAAAGCACGCACGAGTGTTCGGGCTTACTTCGTTGCGAGGACTGGCAGTATGGTATGAGTGCGTGTTCGTGGTCTCTTTG
>SKXU01000017.1 GCA_007128245.1 Candidatus Woesearchaeota archaeon | reverse complement strand
CGAATCCGGGCGGGGCTATCCTCAAATACTGACAACACAGAGGGTTCTGCTTGTTCAATATACATCGCTCAAATAGTTTTCGCTACTGAAGAGTCAATAATTTAAATTGTGGTGCATTCCAAACAGATATGAACCTAGCGCAGACGTACGAAGAACTCACCTCAGGGAGGCTCGAAACATACCGAGTTGACCAACTTAGCCGCACCCTACTAATTCGTGCATTCGATGCAAGCGACACATCACAGATACCGTTACAGATAGTATTCCGAGAAAATCTTTTGCCAAATCAACAACAAGAAGTAATGCGTCGCCTTAACACAGGATTTCCCTACGAAATCCTTGCTGCGTATCTTATGAGACAAGTAACACCAGAAATAGCCCACAGAAACACAGAAAAAACAACTCTGGAGCACCACCTCATCAAGTTAAGCAGCTTACAAGCCCCACGACGCACAACCATAAAGTTCTTTGACAGCAAACCAGCACCAATAGACACCCCTGGAAAGAGAGAGCAAACCAGAAGAGCACTCATCGAAAAATATCCCAAATACCTTGGAGAAAATGGCACAACCACGCCATGGGACGTAAGTCGATTCCTCAAGCAAAGAAATATGCACGTTTCCATAAGTCCAGAAGAATTACTGCAAACAGGCATGGTGTTGCCTACATCGACGCGAGAAGATTTTCCAGCAATTCCAGGAGATCAACGACTAGAGTATAGGTTAAGAGATCCATTCAGACCCACGGAACACAACCACTACAGACCTGAGTAAATCACACACCCCGGGCGGGGCCAGTATCGTATCTCGTTTACTTTCTGGGATATTAGTGTCGGCATTCTAGCACACAAAACAACAATAAGTAAACCAAAACAGAACTTGCTTATAAACAAGTATTGTTTTAGTTTACACCCTAACCATTAATTGGAATTCCAACTGAAGCGTTGGTTATGAAGTAATCTGAAGGACAGACACATTTAAAACTCTCGACAAAATAGTAACATAATTTATGGAAACACCTGATCTGTTCGGATTGCTGTGCCGAGAATACTTTGAAACAGGCACCTCTTCTCCACTACAATTAGAGCGCGATGACGGAACCATAATTGATGATTATCCCATCAAACACTACGTTAAAGAAGCGTCTTTACGACCTTTAGAAAAAGAATACCTTGAACTTGCACGCGGAAAAGTACTTGATATAGGAAGTGGGACGGGAAGAATTGCGCAATACGTACAACAGCGAGGACTAGATGTGAGCGGAGTGGATTTTTCAGAGCACCTCGCACACATTTCTCGCGCACGAAACATTCACACATATGTTATGGATGTTAAGAGAACGCTTCCTGACGAAACATACGACAGCATTCTTTTGTTTGGGAACGGACTCGGACTGCCTGGAACAATTGATGAACTCACACACCTACTAAAACGACTACAAGAAAACACTGCAGAGCAGGCAATCATCATCGGAGAAGGAAATGACCCTACACGGATGAAAGAAGAATCAGACCTACACTACCAAAAAAGAAACCTGCACCTATGCAGATACCTCGGACAGAGAAACTGGAGAATACGAAGCGAATCGCGCACAGGAACATACTTTAACTGGCTACAAGTAGAACCCTCACTTTTAGAAAAAATAGCGCATGAAACAGGGTGGCAAATACTCAAGGGACCAACGTATGATGAGGGCTCACAGTAGGGTTCATATTTTATCGCGCTCGAAAAAATGAAGTGAATTCTTAACCACAGAATAGAACGAATTCATCCGGGCGGGGCTATTCTTTTGAAGCAATCAGTTTCTCTTGCAAATTATACAGCGCAATAATAAACAGGCTCTCCGCCCAGCCAAGCGGCGTGTTCTCGTTGGGTTTATCAGTGTTTGAGTAGTACAGCTCCGGCAAGCCTTTTGGTGTGTCAAGCGTGATGAGTTGGTCGACAAAGAACTTTGCTTTCTTCATGTCTCCCATTCGCTCATAAATGATTGCGAGCCACGCAAGGCCGAACGTCCACTCCGCTTCTTCTGAGTAGCCGTCAGGGTTTTTGTTATAGTAGTAATCGTTTTTGTATCTGATCACACCACGTCTTTTGAGGAGTAAGTACTCAACATTTTCCAAGATGACATCTCGCTGCTCATCAGACACTACGTTGTAAGGCCAAATGAGAGAAAGCAGTGCTAAGTCGACAAATTTCTTTTTGCTCTCACGAGGAAGCAAGACGTTCAAACTCTCTTTTCCGAGGCGGATTACTTCTGGATCAACTTCTATTTCGGGAAGGGCAGCTACCGCCTCAAGCCCTGCAACGCACGCACCAACAGAGCTGCTGTGTATTTCTTCGTCTTCCTCCCAGATACCGCTGTCTTTGTCGTGCCAGTACTCAAGTCGTCCGAGGTAGTGCACGAGTTTTTGTGTGATGCGAATAAAACTTTCGCTGCTCAAAATGCTTCCTTGTCGGTGTCGCTCAAGTTCTCCGATACGAAACAAGATGCATCCTACTGCGTCGTTTTGTTTGTTTCCCCACTCATCCCAGAATTCTTCGAAGGTCTCCGGGTGTACGCGTGCGTGAATGTATTGCCAGCGCTCGTGAGGCTTGTGCGCTATCGCCCAGTCAATCTTGCTTTCGTGTTTTAAAAACACGCTAAGAAGCGCAGCATAGGTTTTCTCAACCGTCTCCCAATCACCGAGCACTTCAAAGGCGAGGCACTCATAGAAATTGTCTCGAAGCCAACTCTTATCATACCCTGTTGACACGGACTTATCGCTTGCCGCAAACAATCCAGAGTCGTACTGCAATCCTTTGAGAATAGAGACGTGCTGAGAGATGAGATTATCGTACATACCGTATTTTTGCGTCAGTAGTTTAAATACGTTCTGGAAACCTTACTCGACCCGAGCAGGCTCAAAATAGCCTTTATCACGTAACGCGCTCGTGACACGGATGATTTCTCGCAAACAATACTTCGCTCCTTTTTCTGCGCGCCGACGATAATAGACTTGTTTTTTCTTGTCTGCTGAGCGAGCGTGCGTGCGAATATGTGATTGCAGATCTTCAAGATGCACGTATAAGTCTTGAAGCAAAGAAGTTACTTCAGGAGAAAAATTACCATTCTTCATATTCACTAAACTCCACACATCTTGTGCTCGCTGATCAAAGTACGCCGCTTCATCCCACAAACGAGGATGCACACGAACATCCTTTGAAGAGAGCACGTCATCTAAGAGAGTGCTTCTTTGAGAGCGAATGATTCCCTCGTTTTCCTCATCAGACAACGCAGCATCAACTGCAGGATCAAAGTTAAACGCGCGCACCGCGACGCCGTAGCGAATACTATGTACCGCTCGAGCAATCAAGTACTCAGTCTGCTCTTTAACCGCGCCCCACTGCTTTCGTTTCGTGTACGTGATCGCCCAGCCAACAACAATGATTAAGAAAGCAGCAGCGGACAACTCAATGAGCAAGTCGTATGACAAGTCAGGATTCCAGATACGAATCGCAATCACAATTGCAAACCCAAGCGCTAACACCACAAAGGCAAACGGCGGAAAGTCTGATGCAGAGTCATCCATAGAAGCTATAGACTACTCGTATTATTTAAGCGCTCGCCGTTTTTTCGACCACAACTGCACTTCATCTCGTGCTTGCGCAAGCCAAGAGGTAAGTGTTTTATCAACGAGTGCGGTGAACGCTTGTTCACCTACAGCTTCGTAGACATACTCGTATCCGCCTTGGGGGCGATTGTGTTGTGTGCGCACAAGCACTCCTCGCTCCGAGAGGTGCTTGAGTGCTCGCTGCACAGTAGCCAAATCATATCCCGTATGGGATGCGAGTTCGTCACTCGTCATGGGCTTGGTACTCGCTAGGAGTTGTTTGAGCACTGCGCACCCAGACTTTGAGAGTCCAAATGTGCAGCTGAGCACTTGCTCAACATCAATTTCTTGACATGCAAAATCCATTTATGGCTCTCCTTTGACATTGCATTTTCTGAGCATCACCACAGCAGGGCAGGTGTTTGTGAACGCACTCTGAATAAGGTTTAGTGCCACAAATACTCCTAGCCACAACCAGTAGATGCTCACAAAATACGCAAGCGCCACAGTAATCAGCATCATTGTTCCTGCAAGGAGACGTAGGTATTGGCTCATATTCATTTTTTCTTCCTCCACACAAGCAAGGCGAACACAAGGAGTACAAGGAAGAGTCCTATAAATACCCATTGATTCGTGGTTGATTCGTCAACCTGAACGGTTGCTCGTGAACGGTATGTGTATACAGTGTTGTCGTTTCTGTCGCTGTCTCCACGTGCACGCACAAGTAGCGGAATGTTGTATTCAGCAGGGGTAGCTGTTCGCTCCGCACTGAATGGTATGCGAATACTTCCTTCTTCTCCTGGATAGAGCTTGCCGAGGTATCCGCTTCTGGTATCCAAGACAAAGGGTTGGTTGCTTTCTGTGAGTAGGCGCACATCAATTGCTTCTGCCGCAACTGAACCTGTGTTGCGTACAGTAATATCAAGTACTCCGCTCCCTCCTTGTGTGAGCGTAACGTTTTGCGTGACAAACTCAAGGCGCGGTTTTTCAGCGACAAACACCGGTGTTTGGAGTGTGCGCGAGTACTGGTTTTGGTT